>NZ_JBFXHE010000042.1:0-19216 GCF_050177295.1 Desulfobacter sp. | reverse complement strand
ATGGCTGGTACGCACAGCAAATGGTCCAGTTTCAGGCCGTAATATACCCAGCCCAGCAGAACCGAGCCGTTCTGGGTCCGGATTTTGGCATACCCGTTGGCGAGACGCTCCACACTGACCGCATAGATCTGGTTGTCCAGAAAATGGGCAGCAATGGCGCAGCCGTTCCAGAGAATGAAAAAAAATGCTGAAACCTGGATCAGGCGCCACCCTTTATATATAGCCAATCCCTTGCCACTGATGATGAACATGAGCACACCCATTGAGAAAAGAAAGAACAGGTGTCCGATCTGGTGGGTAATGATCCCTTCGGACCCTGAATGAAACTGCAGCGCATACACATTCCCGGGCAATGCCAGGATAAGGAGTGCCGGAACCATCAGCATTTTGCAGGTAATATGTTTCACAGTCTGATGTCCTTAATGGGTTTTCGTATACCGGCCTATTATAAAAACCAACTGTTTGGGTTTCAATGGGAAATTTGTTTTTGAATTCAGCGTAAATCCTTGTTCGGGTCATAAGTTCTGTGATTCAGGCCGACATCTGGGTCAGGTGTTTGTGAACCGAAGCAAAATAGGGCAGATGAGGCCTGAGTTTTCCGAAAACGATCCGTGCCAGAACATAGATGGGGAAGAATGAAAATGTATAGCCCACGGAATCTGTAACCAGGGAGAACGGAAAGGCAACGGGAAAATCAATACCGGCAAACCGTGTCTGCATCCAGCCCAGGGCAAAGGGCACGGGCCACAGAATGGCGGCCGAATGGGCCAGCATGGCAAAGAATTTGCGTCCCCAGGCATCTGTGGCCTCTTTGTTCAGGGCTTTGTATCCGGCCATGTCCCCTGTTTCATAGGCCTTGATGGAAAGGGCTTCCTTCTCTTTCATGCAATGGGACAGGCCGGCAAGATAAGGGGTGTTGACCCTTATGGCAAGTGAAATGGTCACTTCCCCCAAAAGGACGGCAATGAAGGAAAGGCAGAACGTTCCGACCATATAATCCACCATACTGATGCCCGTCACCCGGTAGAAAAAAATAATATAGCTGTCAATGGCGCAGTAGAACGTATCGAATCCGTTGACCATTTTTTTTACTCCTGTTGCGTCCTGTAAACCCGGCAGGCCGTCTGGGCAGCCTGCCGGGAAGTATTAATTATTATGCTATAACATTGCAATGCCGAAAAAACCTTTCAGCGTATACCGGATGCCGATGTAGAACGCCAGTACCAGGAAAAGCCATTTCAACGCCTTTTCAGGAATGTACTTTCCGGTTCTGGGCCCGATCATGGAGCCCACAAACACGCCCACAAGTTCAAGACCGATCATGGGCCAGTAAACCATGACCCCTTTGAGCACCATGAAGTTGAAGATGGAAAAAATCATCCCGATGAGAACTGCCACAGATGAGGTGCCGGCAACAACGAACATGGGAAGCCCCACAATGCTGGTCAAAAAGGGCACGTAAAGAAACCCGCCGCCCACACCGATGAAAGAGGCCATGGCAGAGATGCAGAACCCCCCGATAAAGGCCCAGATGGGGCTGAAGGAAAACTTCTGGCCGAAAAATGAAATTTCGGTTTTGGCAATGCTCCAGTTCAGGGTTTTTACCCCCTGGCCTTTAATGGAGCCCTTATTCTTCACCGTATTTTCAAATGCCTTGGCCGCATCCTTGGCTGCTTTTTTTGAGGCCTGGCCCCTGGGGGACATTTCATAGACCATGAAGGCAAAAATCAGGAAAACACACAGGCCGAACCAGCCCTGGTACTGTGAGAATCTTACCTTTCCGGCCGTGGTAAATACCACCAGAAAGGTGGCAAAAAGCGCACCAGCCCCCATGAACGCCCCCAGAGCGGTCACCAGGCGTTTCTGCCTGCCGTAGGTGATGCTGGAGACAAGGGCGGAAAGCCCCACCAGCCACTGATTGGAAACACGGATGCTGTCTGTGAGCATCTTGTTAAGGGCAGGAGAGGTATCCTTAAATGTTTTGGCATAGGGTCCCATTCCGTAAATGGAAATATGACCCACACCGGCCATAACCCCACCGAACGCCCCTATGGTTGAGAAAATCCAGCCCACCCAGATGGCCCAGCAAAAGCAGAGCAGCAGACCCGGAGACGGTGCGCCCGGAATGCCGAAGATGCCTGCCTGCGCAGACGGATCAATCTGGCCCGGCCCTGTGCCCTGGGGCACGGCGGCAATGGCATCGGAAAGCTGGTCTGCCATAACCGGCGTCGCAGCCATCATGGGCAGAATCAGTGCTGCTGCCGTTAAAAATAATACAAACCACTTGAACTTCATTTTCATATCTCTTCTCCGTAAAAAAGGAGGATCTCCGATCTTGCCGGAAATCCTGGGTCAATATTTTGCCGGTGCTGACAGGTTAAGGCCTTGCACCAGAACCATAAATTATTTTCTTAAATGTTCATTTTCCGTCCGTGCCCGGCTGGACATCATTTTGGTGCATGAGGGGCAGAAATGATGGCCTTGTCTGGCATGGACGTGATCACCTGTATTGCCATCCACATGGGCCAGAAACCGTGCGGTTGCATACCGGCTGCCGCAGGCTTCACACCGTTCAAGGGGCAGGCGGCTTAACACCTGGCCACCAATGGAAACGGTTCTGACATTGTCCTGGTCCCGGACGGTTATAAATTGGGTGGGACACAGATTGGCACAGGTGCCGCACCCCATGCAGGCACCGTCCCCCGGCCCCACATGGCTGCCGGTTTCGGTTTTGACCATGGCAATGGCCCTTGCGCCTATTATGTCGTTACAGACCCGCACACATAGCCTGCAGCGAATGCACCCGTCAGGCCTGGGTGACACCGGCACATTGAATTTTTCAGCCAGTTCCCGGATCCGTACCGAGTCCGGTGCCATGGTCAGCAGTTTGTCAAAGGCTTTTTGCCTGTGGGCCGTCACCAGATCCGATTCGGTCCTGATGTCAAGTCCGGGCTTGACCTTGAGAATGCAGGAGAGCATCATTATTTTTTTCCCTGAAACCGGTCTGTTTTCCACACCGCAAAGACGGCATGCCCCCGACGGTTTAAGGGCCGGATGAAAGCACAGGTGGGGAATGGAAATCCCGTGTTCCCGGGCGGTTTTTAAGACCGTGTCGCCATCCTTTGCCGTCACTTTCCGGCCATTTATGGAAATTTCAATCATGGGCTGCATCCTGAAGATCAGAAATATAATCTTTCAGATAGTGAAGTTCCTGGGTCAATGCCCCCACATGGGCCTTGACAAGGTCTTCCAGGGCAATCAATGCAATAATCTTTTGGTCTCCCACCACGGGCAGGTGGCGAATTCCTGCCTTGATCATCATGGCCATGGCCGCATCCACTGAATCCTGCGGTTCTGCCACAATCAGTCGGGATGTCATGACCTTGTCAATGGTCACCTGGCTGGTCTGTTTTTCCGGAAACAGGATCTGGCAGCGGACCAGGTCCCTTTCCGTGAAGATGCCCAGGGGCATCCCATGGGCCATCACCACCACTGCGGAGACCCCGTAGGCAGACATCTGCTGCAGGGCATGGGATACGGTCTGATCGCCTTCCACCGTGTAAAAATGACCTGTATCGTCTTCAATCAAATCCCTGAGTTTCATACCTGCTCTCCCAAGGGTCTCAGACAATCCTGGGGAAGCCGGTGGGTGCCTTTGCCTTCAAGGCTTACCTCCACCAGGGCGTCCGGGTCGTTCACCGAGGTGTCCGGGTCCACAATAACGCCATGGCAGCCAAGAAAATCATTCATATACGGTTCCCAGGCATCGTCCATGGATGGTTTAAATACCTCTATTCTGTTTCCCCGTTGAAATGTCATGTTTGCCTCCTGTGTTAAACCATGGGTAAGGCCCCGTTGTCCGCGGCAATTGAAACCGCGGACTTTCGGCGCAGGCAGTTATTGCACAGCCGTTGCGTATTGGTGGCCGGTGTCATTTTTCTGGTTTTTCCTGCGATAAAGCGGGTATATTCCGGGGAACCTAGTTGCGCCCCGCAGGACTCACAATACCGGATGGCCTGGCTGTTCAGGATGGTGCCGCACAGCAAAAGCCTTCGCTGGCCGTCCTTCTCGTCAATTTTCAATGCATTGTTTTCACAATTGGCCGCACACGCCCCGCAGGTGATGCAGTTTTCCGCCGTGACCCTGAAATCGGTGGGTCCGGATTCGTCAAAATCAAGATATCCCAGCTTCAGGGCATTGATCCCCATTTTGTCCCGGCAGATATCCACGCATTTGCCGCAGCGCCGGCAGATATCGCAGCGCAGGCACCGGGCCGCCTCCTGGCGGACATCGGCTTCCTCGTACCCCAGTTCCACCTGCTGGAAGGTGGTCCGGCGCCGGTAGAGGCTGAGCATGGGCATTTCCGGCGGTTTAATGGCCATTTTCCGGCTGGCGGTCATTTCAATGACAGGTTCTGTTTTGTGGCGCACCGGCGTTCTGGGGGCCCGGGGCTGGGGAATCCCGCGGAGATAGCGGTCAATGGCGTCTGCGGCCCGTTTGCCGCCGCCAATGGCTTCGATCACCGTGGCAGGGCCGGACACCGCGTCACCGGCGGCAAAGACCCCTGGCTGGGCCGTCTCCATGCTGGCATGGTTGACATCTATGGTGCCCCGGCGGCTCCAGTTGATGCCGGTGAATGCTTCCATGCCTTTATTGTCCACATACTGGCCAATGGCGGAGATCACAACATCGGCCCGGATTTTAAATGTCTGGCCCTCAATGGGAACCGGTGCCAGGCGGTCGGAGCCTGGTTTTGCTTTCATTTCCGCCTTGATACATGACAGAGCCCGGATATCCTGCCCGTCACCTTTCACTGCGGCGGGAATAGTCAGAAAAGAGAATTCAATGCCTTCCTCTTCGGCCTGTTCCACCTCCTCCACATCGGCGGGCATCTGGTCCCGGGTCCGCCTATAGGCGATGGTCACGTGCCCGGCACCCAGGCGCAGGCTGGTGCGGGCCGCATCAATGGCCACGTTGCCGCCGCCCACCACCACCACATCCTTTCCCGGGCAGTTGCGGTCTCCCAGGGCCACATCCCTCAGGAAACGGACTGCTTCAATGACTTTGGGAAACTCTTTTTCCCCTTCAATGCCCAGGGTCCATGCCTTATGGGCGCCGATGGCAATGAAATAGGCCTCAAATCCTTCCCGGTCCAGCGCCTCTTTGGTGACATCCCTGCCAAACCGGGTATTGTATTGGATTTCCACGCCCAGGGCTTCAATCATGGCCACTTCCCGGTCAATGACTTCCCTTGGCAAGCGGTATCTGGGAATCCCCACCATGAGCATGCCCCCGGACACGGGCAAGGCTTCAATGATCCTGACGCCATATCCCATGAGCCCCAGATAGTAGGCACAGGAAAGCCCGCCCGGGCCTGCACCCACCACACATACCTTTTTGCCGTTGGCCGGCTTGGGTACGGGATTGGCATAGGCACGGTCCGACATGGCGCGTTCCGCTGCAAAAGCCTTTAGAAATTTAATGGAGACAGCTTTATCAATCCTGGCCCTGACACACATCATCTCGCAGGGCCGGGTGCAGATCAGGCCGCATACCCAGGGCAACGGGTTGTCACGTCTGATCACCTCAATGGCCTGGGCATCTTTCCCCTGGGCAATGAGCGCAAGATAGGTCGGGATGTCAATTCCGGCAGGACAGGCCATCTGGCAGGGGGAGGGGGCAAGTTTCCCGCAGTCGTGGGTGGGGCAGTTCCGGGTCTGGATATGGTTGATAAACACCTCCCGGTGGTCCGAGAGATATCCCTGGATGATCCGGCCGGCCTCCCGGGTCTGGGCCGGGGTGCCGGCATCATCATATGTTTTGACCAGTGCTTCAATGGCCGGCAGGTGATCATCTCCTGCGGTTCCTTCGGCAATCTCTTCGGCAAGGGCCAGGATCTGTTCGGATATCCGCTGGCCTTTGGGATCCGGCAATCCGTTTTGACCGATCAGGCTGGTTAAAAATTGAATGGTTTGTCGAACAGGGCAGATGGTGTCCATACCGGCTCCTTAAAAGCTTGTGTTTTCAAAGGAGGTGACTGATGCGGCATGGCGCTGCCTTCGGATTTGTGTCATCTCCTGGACCGGCCCGAATTTCAGACAGCCGGTGGTGCAGTTGGTCACGCAGGCCGGTTTCAGGCCCTGGTCGATCCGGTCCATGCAGTAATCGCATTTTTCAACCTTTCCGGTCTCCTGATTCCACTGGGGCGCGCCCCATGGGCAGGCAGATATGCAGGTTTTGCACCCCACGCACAGCTCTTTTTCCACAAATACAATGCCGTCCTTGCTGCGCTGCTGCATGGCGCCGGTGGGGCAGGCTGATACGCACCAGGGAGTTTCGCAATGAAAGCAGGGCATGAAAATAAACGAAATCCTTGGTACGTCACCAATGGTTTTGGGACCTACCTGGATAATCTGGCAGGGTTTGGGACCGGCGGGCAGTTTCTTATTGGCCTTGCATATGACTTCGCAGGTATGGCAGCCAATGCATTTTCTGGTATCCTGAAACAGGTAGTAGTGACTCATGGGGCCTCCGGTGTCTGAACGGACACATATTAATTTCATTCGTATGATTCAAAACTTAATTTATTTGCTGCCGGGTCCTGTCCGGCAGGTGTGCAATAAAAATTTTGCGATGCAAGTTTTTTATTGCAGGGTCCGGGTGCCGGGCCGGTCCCGGAAATATCAGGTTACCCCTTGGATACCGTGACAAAGTGCTCCTGGTATGCAATGGCACCGCCGGCCTTATCCCAGATATCCAGGCCGCCGGACATGAATTTGTTGTCGGCAAGACCTTTGCCGAATGCCCGGCTTTCTGCTTTGATGCGATGACCGAACCCGTGGATGACAAAGATTGCTTCCGGGTGAATATGGTCGGTGACCTGGGCCCGGATGGTCTCCGAGTAGCCGTTCTGGCTTACGGTGACAACATCCATGTTTGAGATGTCAAGTTTTCTGGCTTCCTCTGTGTTGATCCACAAGGTATTTTCCGGCATCTGTTCATTTAAAAGGGGATTGTTCACGGTGTGGCCCTGGGTGTGAAGGGCGCACCGGCCAAAGGTTATACGATACTCACCCGCATTTGGGGATGTCGGCGGCTCATAGGGTTTCAGGGAGGGCTGGCCGTTCTCTTCCAGGTTTTTGGAAAGGATTTCGATTTTTCCGGAAGCGGTTTTAAATGTGTAGTCTTCAAAGTTTTTATACATTGCCTCATCTGCAAGGTCCACCAGCCCCCTGGCATTGAAGTCCTCAATGGTAACGCCGGTGTCCTTGAGCTGGAAATTCCACAGGTCTTCCACCCGGTCAAAGACCAGGTCCGGCAGGTCCATGCGGCGGGCAAGGCCTGAGATGATCTCCCAGTCTGCCAGGGAGTCATACCTGGGTGCCACGGCCCGCTTGCGGACAAAAAACTGCGGCTGCAGGGCGTTTTTTGTGGCAATGATACTTTCGCGCTCAAGGTAGGTGGAAAGCGGCAGGACCACATCTGAATGCCAGGCCGTGTCTGACCATGAGAACGTGACCGAAACCAGCAGGTCCAGCTTGTCCCACATTTTCCGCAGCCGGTCCGGGTCCGGATATCCCATGAGCGGATCATGGCGGAAGGCAATATAGGCCTTGATGGGGTAGGGCGCCTGCTCTTCGATGGCCTTGAACGTTAAATGCGCAAGGCCCGGGCCGTTCTCAAAATGGGTGTATTTCCACCCCACGCCGTCGGCCCGTTTTTCGTCGGGTGCGGGATAGAGATCCATAAAGGATTTCAATCCCTGTGCTCCCACATCAGCAGGTTTTGATACAAATGGCAGTCCTCCTTTGGCACCGTAAGCGCCCAAAAGGGCGTTGATGATATATATGGAGCGGCAGACATAAAAGGAGTCTTTGTACCTGGCGGCCATCCAGCCCGGGTGCCAGATCACCGCGGGGGCGGCCTGGGCCAGTTCTTCCACAAAACAGCGGAGCGTTTCTGCGGATATGCCGGTTTCGGTTTCGGCCCATTCCGGGGTATAGGGGGTGACAAATTGTTCAAGGGCTTTGAACCCTTCCACATAACGGCTGACAAAGCGTCCGTCAAAGAGTCGCTTGTTGATGATTTCGTGGATAACGGCAAGGTTAAAGGCATAGTCGGTGCCTGGGCGGATCATCATAAACCGGCTGGCCTTGGCAGCGGATATGGTGGCCCGGATATCAATGACCGTGAGTTTGCATCCCTTTTCCAGGGCATCCATGAGGTCGTTGACCTCCTGAACATTAACGGCCTCAAATATGTTTCTGAACTGGAGCACCACATGCGTTGCGTTTTTAAAATCGTAGGAAACGGCTTTTCTGCCCATGCCGGTCAAGGAGAGCGCTGCATGCTGGACATTTTTGGCACAGGATGAATCGTGGTTGTTGTAGTTGGGGGTGCCAAGCCCTTTAAGAAAGGCCCGGTGCATGTCCCTGAACGGACCGCCCCTGTCGGAAAATGAGATGGCCCGGGCTCCGTATCCGGCCTTGACCTGGTTGAGTTTTTCCGCCACATAATCCAGTGCCTCGTCCCAGGTGGCTTTGCGCCATTTACCGTCCCCCCGCTCACCTGCACGGATCAAAGGCGTCTGGGGGCGTTCGCTGTCGTGGAGAAGCGCTGTACCTGCCGCACCTCTCGGGCAAACCGCCCCTTTCATGGCCGGGACATGGGGGTTGCCTGAAATAAACCCGACCTGGCCGTTTTCAACGTCCACCTGGATGGGGCAGCGCACTGTACACATGCCGCAAACACTAAACACCGATTTTTTGGTCATATTTGTTCTCCCTGGGGCATCGTTTTCTTTCCGGAACCATTGCCCGGACATATCTGTAATTTAGATTTCAGGCCAGGGAAATGCCATAACCATGCCAGGGACAAGGGTGTGGTGCATTTTTTTAGATTTATGATTTAATGTTTTGAATTTTAATGTTTTTTGTGATCGATGGTCTGTTTAACTTTTTTGCGGTTGGCGCTTTTGCCCTGCCCAGGGCATGGTGGCGAATGGTTTGGTGCAATTATTTTATTGCACCCCACATGGATGAAATTTCACTGATGATAACGGATAGTTTTGAAATCAAACAGATATCGCCGGATGATGCCCTGGCGGATAAAAAATACATTCCCCCCGAATTACTTAAAAAAGGAAAGCAGCGCGTGAAGGTTGGTCATGGGGTGGGGCGGACATCCCGGGATAAACAGATCCACCGGCAGGATCTTGTCAAGACCCTCGGTGATTTCCGGGCTCCCTGTGAAAGGGCCGCCGCTGATGGTGCATGAGCCCACGGCAATGACTACCTTTGGAGCCGGTGTGGCCTCATAGGTCTGGAGCAGGGCCGTTTTCATGTTCCTGGATATTGGACCCGTGACCACAATTCCGTCGGCATGACGGGGAGAGGCGACAAAGTTGATGCCAAACCTGCCCAGGTCAAAAAACGGTGTGGCCAGAACGTTGAGGTCTGCCTCACAGGCATTGCAGCCCGCCGCTGACACCTGGCGCAGTTGCAGGGAGCGTCCAAATAGTTTTTTAAAATGCTGCTTGGCGTGCTCGGCCAGGGCCGGAAGATCGCCTGATGTTATCAGGTCTGCCCGCTCGGACGTGGCAATTTCATAGTCATTGGTAAACTTGATCTGCCCGTTGGAAACGTTCTCGCAGGTCCCGCAAAATACGCACCGGCCCATGTCGATCTTTTGACTCTGTACATCTATGGCGTCCTGGGGGCAGGATGCGGCACAGGTTTCAAGGGTGGCCACAGCAATATTATCCTGGATAACGGGTTTGCCTCGGTAGCGGGGAAATACCCTGACCTGTTCTTCGGGATATTGGTTGGTCCGGTATCCTTGTTCAAATCTGTTTTTCAGTACAAAGAGCATATGATATTCTCCGCTTTTCTATAGATCAAATCCGCAATAGGATAGATTGAAACTCTTGTTATTCAGGGGAAAATCCGATATTCCGGTATCTCTGAGGGCCATGGCCAGCCCATTCCAGTTGTGAAAAGAGGGATCCTTGATCTTGTACCTCAGGATTTTCCCCTTTTCGTCGGTCAAAACAGCATGGGAGACTTCCCCCCGCCAGGCCTCGTTCAGGGCCACGGAAAAGCTTGAGGCCGGCAGGTCGTACGCCATGCCCTCGTTTACACACCGGGTTTCCACGGAAATGGCAGCCAGGGATTCAACAATCTGAAAGGACTGGAGGATCTCGTCATATCTGACCCGGGCCCTGGCATAGACATCTCCCGTGGCTTTTTTATTTTCCGGTATGCCCAGGTACGGGTAGTGTTCCGTAGGGAAACACCGTCTCACGTCATAGGCCATGCCGCTGGCCCGGCCGGCCGGCCCAACCAGCCCGAGATGGTCGGCATCTTCATGGCTCACCGCCCCGCATCCCTCAAACCGGGCCCGGACGGTGACGGCGTTGAACAGAAGCGCCAGTACATGTGTCACTTCGGGCCGAAGCGCTGCCAGACGTTCGTTGAGCACTTTTCTTATATCATCGGACAGGGAAAACCGGACCCCTCCGGGCCTGACCAGGCCCTTGCCGAACCGGTTGCCGCAAATCAAGAGGGAAAGGTTGAGAAAGTCCCCTCTGATCCTGCCAAAATAGTTGGCCGGCGGCAGAAAGGCAACGTCGCCGCTGAGCGCCCCGAGATCGCCGATGTGGTTGGCCAGTCGCTCCAGTTCCAGGGCAATGGTCCGGATGACCCGGGCCCCCTGATCCGGTTTAACCCCGGTCAGTGCCTCCAGGTTCTGGGCCATGCACAGGCTGTGGCCGATGGTGGTATCGCCTGCAATGTTTTCACCAAGGATAGGAAGCCGCTTGGCCGGAACCGCCAAAAGCTGTTTTTCAATGCCCCGGTGCTGGTATCCCAGTTGAATTTCCAGGTGCAGGACCCGCTCTCCAATGCAGTTGAACCTGAAATGTCCCGGCTCAATTACCCCGGCATGGACCGGCCCCACAGCCACCTCGTGGATTTCCTCACCGTCCACCTGGTAATACTTATAATTTCCCGGGATGTCCTGGGAATAGTCATTGCCGAACACATCCGCCGCCCCTTCAGCGTAGTTGGGATGGTATCGGACCATTTTCAGCCAGGGGTGTCCCATGGGACGGATACCGAACTGCTCTGCCATTTCCCGCTCAAACAGGTGAAAGGGTTCGCAAATTCTGGTGAAAGAAGGATAGGGGTCCGGCACATCACAGCCGGCCACAAAAAGCTTGTCTGTCCGCAACACCGCCAACAGTTTTAAACGGTTCTTGTCTGGGTAGGCAAAATAGTGAACAACTTTGCCTCCGTCTGTCACCATATCCAGGGCCTGGCTGCGGAATTCATCAAAAGAAAGGTGGGGAATGGCCTCTCGACTTACTTTTTCGGCATTTGAAATCTGTAAAAAAGCGTTGCTCATCTAAGTCCTCCGCCAATGGCTGTTACTGCATCGGATATGGTTTGATTCAATGAATCCGGGATATAGAAACACAAGATCAGTGAAGTCAGGAGTAATAGATACTGGGGCCAGACCATACCGGCTGTTTCTTTAATTTTGATTACCGTGCTGCACTCTTCAAAACAAATTTTCATGATCTGGTTGGCAAATCCTGCAAAAATAATGCACAGGCTCAGGATGAAAACAGTGACGGCCACGTGGAAACCGGCCCTGAAAGCCGCGAGAATAATGCAAAGTTCCCCGATAAAAAGGCCGAAAGGGGGAAAACCGGCAATCCCGGAAAATCCTGCCAAAAAGGCCACAAAGGTCCGGGGCATGCCCTTGACCAGGTTTCCGGTATTCTTAATCAGGCGGTCCCCGTATCCCAGAAGAATGTTTCCCGATGAAAGAAACAAAGAGGACTTGATCAGGCTGTGGTGGATCATGCAGATCACCGCACCGTATATTCCCAGGCCGCCCACACCGGTTCCGAAAGCAATGATGCCCATATTCTCGATACTGGAATAGGCCAGCATGCGTTTGTATTCGTTCTGCTTGAGGATAAAGGTGGCTGAGGCCAAAATGGATAACAGGCCGAACACCATGAGAATACTGCCTGAAAAATCCTGGAGCCCTGCTGCCACCATAATCTTATTGGTTTTGAAAATTCCCAGATATGCACAGTTGAGCAAAACCCCTGACAAGAGGGCCGATGCAGGACTTGGGGCCTCACTGTGGGCATCGGGCAGCCAGGTGTGCATGGGCGCAAGTCCCATCTTGGTGCCGTATCCCACCAGAATAAAGACAAATCCGGCCTTGAGCCATACGGGATTCAGGGTCTTGGCCACCCCGACCAGGGTTGAAAAAGAGATGGGTGTGTCTGCATTTCCCTGGCCCATGGAAAAGGCCACCAGAACAGACCCCAAAAGGGCCATGGCAATACCCACCGAACAGATGAGAACATACTTCCAGGTCGCCTCAAGGGAGGCGGCGGAGCGATGGGTGTTAATCAAAGGGGCGCTTGCCAGGGTGGTGGCCTCAATGGCGATCCACATGACCATGATATGGTCGGACAGGGTCACCATGGTCATGGTGGCCAGGAACACCAGCGTGGAGCCGGTAAAAAGATTCTCGGACCGGATCTCGCTTGCTTTGAGAAAACCCACGGTGTAAATGGAGATCAAAAAGAAGAGCAGGGAGATCACCAGCAGGGAAAGCATGCCTTCGGGCGTTACTGCAAAATATTGATGGAATACCGCCTGGGGCTGAGTTCTCCACAGCATAAACGAAAGGGTTAAATGAGCCGCTCCGGTCAGTACCAGCAGGAACCGGCCAATACTTTTTGGCAGGAAGAATGCTGCAAGACCGGCAATAAAAGGGGTCAGAAAGACTATTTCAACCATACCCTAATCCTTTAACGTTCTGAGCAACGCCGTATCCACGTCGTCAAAGGTCTGTTTAATATTACGGAGGATCACGGCCATGATCATGACTCCGGCCAGAACGTCCAGCAAAATACCGAATTCAACAAAATGGCGGGTAGTGACGGACAAGCCCGACCCGACCAGATAAATCCCGTTTTCCATCATAATATAGCCGATGACCATGGCAATGGCGTTTCTTCGGGCCATGAGCAGGAACATTCCCGTTGCCAGAAGGGCAATGGCCGTAGGCGCCAGGAGTTTAAACCCGCTCACGGAACCGATATCCAGGCGTCCGGACATATATGTCGCGCCGATAATCACCGCCAGGCCGCACAACGTGGAGGCATGATACCCCACAATAGGCTCAACCACCCGCCGGATGGCCCCCTTTCTGATGGCCACAAAAATACTCAAAGGGATAATGAAACCCCGGATGACCAGGGTAACCAGGGTAAACACCGTGCCGCCGGTACTGATATGATTACCGATGAAAAAGGGAATAATGGAAATCACGACGCCCTGGAATCCCACCAGTTTGATCAGTATCAGCACCCGGTCGGTGCCGAATGAAAACAAAACCGACAGCAGCACAAAGGATAAAATTATGTCAACAGGATTGAACATCATTTTACAAACTCCAAGGTGATGATGGTTGCAAAAAAGGCCAGAGCAAAGGATGTCAGCACAAACTGGGGCACCTTGTCCATTCTGTACCTGGCAGTCACCGACTCTGTTACGCCCACGGCAATGTAGACCACCACAAGGCCTGCCAGATACATCACCAACGGGAATCCGAACACGGTGGATTCAAAGGGAATAATCATCCTTGAAATAATGGTGGAATAGAACATGAGCTTGCAGAAAGCGCCAAGCTCAATAAGTGCGAAATCAGGGCCGCTGTGATCCAGGACCATGACTTCATGGATCATGGTCAGTTCAAGGTGAGTGGCCGGATCATCCACCGGAACTCTGGAATTTTCAGTCAAAAGGATGATAAAAAACGAGATCACAGTGAACACCAGTGGTGCGCCTGCCAAACGCCACATACTTTGGGTGCTGCTGCCTGCAAAATAGGCGGACAATTGCAGTTCACCGGTAATCCGGTAAAGAAAGATCAGGATCATGAACATGGCTGCTTCGCAGATAATGGGGAAATACGCTTCCCTGGCCGCGCCCATGCCTTCAAAGGGCGAGGCCGTATCCATGGCCGCCGCAATGGTGAAAAACCGGCCAAGTCCCAGAACATACAGGACAAAAATCACATCCCCGTTAAAAGAGAACACAGGATCATGTCCGGCGATGGGCAGAAACATGAGCACTGTAATTGACGCGGCAAGGGAGATGACCGGACCCAGCTTAAACACAAAGGTGGTACTGTTGCTGTAAACCGATCCCTTTTTAAACAGTTTGATCAGGGTGTAGTAATTGATCAAAATGGGGGGGCCCTTTTTTCCCCCGAAAAACGCCTTGGTCTTGAGGATCAGGCCTGAAAAAAACGGTGCCGCCAGAATGGCTGCAAGCCAGAGTAAAATGGATTGAATCATGGAATAGTCCTTAAAGCTATTAGCCTTTAGCTGCTGACTGTTTTCATATAAAAAACAGCAGCAATACAATTGCCAGCAAAATATATCCGATATAAAGGTGAATATCCCCGTGCTGCATCCACCGAAGTTTGTCAAACAGGTAAAAAACAGGACGGACAACCGCATTTTTCATGTGAAGTTCTGCAATGTCGTTGACATGGCTGTGGTAATGGGTTTTTAAAGGGAATCGTCCCCTGATGGGCGGATGATCCTCGGAAAGCGGGACTGCGGCACTGAAAAACGCCAAAATGGATCCGGCATAGGAAGATCCCGTATACTGCATCTTAACCGTTGGCTGGGTAAAGCCGCAGCCCCATGTTCCGGATCTTGTGATGGTTTTGCGCTTGTAGCAGCCTGACCGGATGCCCATGATAACTAGGGCCAGGACAAGGAACAGAAGGGCTCCAAAGGTGATGTTGCAGGTTATCTGACCAAAGGGCTCAACCGGGACCCGGCCGTAGTCGAGCCCCAGGGCCTGTACTGCCCTCAAGGCCATGTGGATAAACACCTTCGGGAACATACCGATGATCACGCAGGCTGCGGCAAGGACGCACATGGGAACCATCATGGCCAGGCCACGTTCGTTAATGTTTTCGGCAGCCCTGGTCCGGGGTTCTCCCTGGAAAACCACCCCCACCACCTTGGTAAAACAGGCCAGGGCCAGCCCGCCGATAACGGCCAGGCCGATGATTGCAAACACACTCATGGCAAAGCTGACAGACCCCAGTGGGATGGCCTTGAAACTTCCCATATAGATGAAGAATTCACTGACAAACCCATTAAAGGGCGGCAGGCCGCAAATGGCCAAGGAGGCGATGATAAATGTGGTTCCGGTAATTTTCATGCCCTTGAGCAGCCCGCCCAGGGCGTCAATGGACCGGGTGCCGGTCTGGTGCAGCACCATGCCCGCCCCCATGAACAGCAGGGATTTAAACACCGAGTGGTTGAGAACGTGGAGAATGCCGCCGGCAAAGCCAAGAACAGCGACCAGGGGATTGCCCGTTGCCGCACCGATCATCCCGACGCCTAGGCCGATGAGAATGATTCCGATATTTTCCACACTGTGATAGGCCAGAAGCCGCTTGATATCGTGCTGGCCCAGGGCATAAACCACCCCCAGAATTCCGGAAACCACGCCGGTAATCAAGGTAATATATCCGAAAACAGGGGTGTGAAAATCCAGAATTGCGTAAACCCGCAGTATCCCGTAAATACCGGTCTTGATCATCACCCCGGACATCACCGCTGAGATATGGCTGGGGGCCGCGGGATGGGCATGGGGCAGCCAGACATGAAAGGGAAACACGCCGGCCTTGGAGCCGAACCCGATAAAGGAGAGCACAAAGATTAATATTTTTACTGTTTCAGGCACACCGGCCAGGGAAACGAAGTTAAAGCTGCCGGTATGGCCGTAGATCAGCCCAAATGCGGCAAGGATAAACATAGCGCCTACATGGGAAAAGACAAAGTAAAGGTAGCCGGCCTTTCTGTTTTCGGCGGACTCATGGCTGTAAATCACCAGAAAAAAGGAGGACAGGGACATGATTTCCCATGAAATCACGAAGGTCAGGATATTGGCGGCGGTTACCACCAGGGCCATGGTGGCGATCAGAACACTGAAGAAAAAGTAATTGACACCGGTTTTAATGCTGTCCTCTTCATTTTCCATGTAGTGGAAACTGTAAATGGCGGCCATCAGGGAAACGGCAAATATAGCAGTCAGGAAAAAAGCGGAAAGACCGTCAACATGAAAGGAAAGAAAAAAGAGATCCAAATACCTGAAACAGGCCGAGGCTCCGGTTGAATTTAAAAGCTTGCCTGCGGCATCAATCAGCCCTAAAAGGCATCCCCCGCTTAGAAACAACACGGCAATGCCCTTTGAAAATTTCTTCTGCCGGGCCAAAATAAGAGAAAAAAAGCCGCCGAGCAGAATGATGAATGTGGAATTAAAGAATTGACACATACCTTCCCCAATTTATTTTTTATTCGATTGTAAATTTCTATCGTCACGTTCCCTGCTTGGGAAAAAACCATTGATATGTACATGCTGTCTTTTTGATTTGTCAAGAAAATAGTACCAGGATGAAACAAGGCCACAGCCTGAAATATAATCATATCCGGGCCTTATTCCGTATTAAAATCCTGACAGGAATTTTTTTCAAATTTCTTGATTTAAGGCTTGATTCTTATGGATGGATACAATCCCTTTCGCTCCCCTGTCCGGTAAGGCTGGATAATATTAAAGGAAATATTCTGGTCATCCTGGGCGTGCCCTCTGTTTTGCCCGTCCTTATATAGTGCACCGTTTGCCGAAAGGATTTTCTTTAAACGATCCTTGAAGGATCCGATAAACACAGAACCTTTTCCTGAAAAGGTCATTCTCCCGAGGGTCAGGCTCTCCCTGACTTCGGATAACTTATCCAAAGAAATGGTATGGGTGGCAAGGTCTTCCTGGGATTGAATATATCCCCATACCAAATGTTCGTCAGGAATCTGTATCGGCATACTTGGGTTGATGATGGTATGGGGCATGACAATACAGCCTTCACCGATTTTAATCCGTTCGTTGGGTCTACCTTTTAAAAAGGAGTTGAACCCCACAAAACATTCCTGGCCGACATCGGCATGGATAATTTTGCCGCCATGGGCTGTAATGCAATTACCTTCCAGAACGGAATCAATAATATAGGAATTTTCCTGTGCATTGGACCCGTCTCCCATGGTTGCATTCTGAAGAAAGGATCTCTGGGCCACCAGGACGTTTTCACCAATACGGGTTCTTCCCTTGATCACAGCATACCGGTTGATCGCAGAACTATCCGGGGCTTCAAAAGGTTCTAAGTGCATGACCTCAAACAAGCGTTCGAATTCCTGATCCCGGGCCCTGACAAAATCGTAAATCACTCCCCGGGGCTGGTGGGCATCACTAACCCCTACAAAATTATCAAGGATATTGGTTTGAAATTTGTATTTGAACTCAAAATGGGGGTTCTTGATCCAGACTGTGCCGGGATCAATTTTCCGATGAAAAAGTTCTCCAACCTGAACATAGGAAAATTCTCCCACGATACACGAATGCAGGTTCATTAAATCCACAGTGGAAAAGGGACCTAGAAAACAGCCTTCCAGGGTAGACCCGTGGATGTTCGCGTAGTGGGCGGAAATGGTGTTCCGGATAATAAAGGCTTCGGGACTTTCAGGATTGTGGGAATTGCTGTGGACCAGGGTTTTATAAAGCAGGCTGTCCAGAATGGAAATCATTTCATCCTCAACCAGGGGAATGTGCCTGGCCGATTTTATGCAGTCGCCTTCTCTCTTGAGTTCATCTCCCCTGACATCGCTCTTATAAATAGCAGACCGTCCCACATAACATTTTCCTAAAAAATAACTGCCTGCGATATTGGAATTTTTAAAATGGAAATAAATGGGATGACGGGAGGTAATGCCGTAAAATGCGTAGAATTTGATCATTTTTTCGTGATCAAGGGCCTGGCTGACAAAGGGTTCCGTGTCGAACTCGAACTCCTCTAAGTTAAGGTTTACACGGCTGATAATCCGGTCGTTGAGTTGCTGTAACTGGCTCATAATGTATCCTGTCTTTTAAGTTGTCATTTTCAGGATTTCCTTAATCATTATCGAAAATCCTGGGATTCGGTCTTAAGGGGAATGTCCGTAATTCAATTTAATTTACGCTCCTTAGTGTTTAAACCGTTTAAAACTGTTTAAAACAGTTTAAGGTCTTTGGTGTTAAAACCATTTTAAACCGTTTAAAACGAAAAATTCATATCATAGAAATTATCAAGTGACAACCCGGTACCTGCATTGAAACTATTGTTTCCAGAATTCGGGGACCAGAAGAATAATTACGGTATAAATTTCCAGTCGTCCTGCCAGCATGCACCAGGACAGAAGCCATTTGCCGGCCTGGGGCAGGTGTGCAAAGTTTTCCGCCGGGCCCACTGTGCCGAAACCCGGGCCGATGTTGCCAATGCACGAGGCCACAGCGCCTAAAGAGGTCAAGAGGTCCACACCCATGGCGGACAGCAGGATGGTGGCCATGACAAAAAGCAGGATATATAAGACGATGAATCCCAGGATGGATCGCAGCAAGTCTTCGGGAATCAGGGTGTTGTTCAGTTTGATATGGCTGACGCTCCGGGGGTGGATCAGCTTGAACAGTTCCCGGTAGCAGTATTTAATGCAGACCATGATCCTGGCACACTTCATGCCGCCGCCCGTGGAGCCGGCACTGGCCCCCATGAACATGCCAAAAAACAAGAGCGCCTGGGACAGGCCCGGGAATAATTCATAATCAGCCGTGGCATAGCCTGTGGTGGTGACAATGGAAACCACCTGGAATGAGGCGAACCTGAAGGCTTTGGAAAAGCTGTCATACAATGGCCCCCAGGTGTTCAGTGTGATGATCAGGGTTCCCGCAAGAACAGCGCACAGAAAGAATCTGCATTCAGCATCTTTCCAGAACGCAAGACCATTGCCCCGCAATATCTGGTAATGCAGAGAAAAGTTGATGCCTGCAAGCAGCATGAAAATGGTAATTGTATAGTCAAAATAGGCACAATCATAGTGGGCAATGGAAATATTTTTAGGTGAGAATCCGCCGGTGGGCAGCGTAGTCAGGGCGTGGCAGATTGATTCAAACAGATTCATTCCCCCGAAATAAAGGAAAAGGATGAGCAGAAACGTCATGCCCGCATACACAATCCAAAGAATCTTGGCGGAATCGGATAACCGGGGTGTCAGTTTATCAGGTACCGGACTTGGCACCTC
>NZ_JBFXHE010000041.1:0-19321 GCF_050177295.1 Desulfobacter sp. | reverse complement strand
TATCCTATTGTAAATATTGTCATTTTAAACTATCCTGATAAATTCCAGTATATATAATCATATCATTTACCATTTATGAAATCAAAGCAGAATACCTGGGGGACAAAACTAATTTCATCGTACCAAATTCCGGCTCAATAAAAGGAGATCAGGGATACCCTGATTGATTTCAGCAAAACCACCATGTATGGTTATCATCTATAATCCAAATCTAAGGAGGGCCGTATGGATCGCTTTGAAGCAGAAAAACGGAAATGCAATCGTTATCACCTGCCGATGGATGTGGACGCCGTAATCGGTGATACGCTCATCAAATCAACTGCGCGAAACATATCATGTTCGGGGCTGTTTCTCATTACCCGTTCCCCCGTAAATACCGGTGAAGAGACCTGTGTTGTTTTCTCCCTTCCCACCAGGGACAAGCCCTTAAAATTGAAAGTGAAAAGTGTCAGGGTGGAACCGGATGGCGTTGCCATAGCGTTTCATGGCATGTCGCCTTACTTTGTGCCGTATTTTATTGAAATTCTAAATTCCGGGGACATGACGCCCGGCACGCAACCAGGCCTTTCATTCGGACGGTAGCTCGGCTGAGCTTCCTTTCCGCCGGTGAAGGATAGGTTATGTTCCAAACAATATCCGCCTTTGATTATTGAACAATGGGGCCGTCATCTGTATATTTAAATAAAAAGGAGATGACATATGGAATGCATATCAGAAAAAATATATGAACAAGCTATCAATCTTCCGGTGGATGAACGGCTGATACTTATAGATAAGCTGCTGATTAGTACCAATTTACCGATTCAAAAAGATATTGATCAGGCATGGTCAGATGAAGTTGAACGCCGTTGCCAAGCTCTTGACCGTGGAGAAGCAAAACTTATTCCCGGTGATGAGGTTTTTGAAAAAATCCGGAAGCGATTTTCAAAATGAAATTTGGCTTTCATGAAATTGCTGAAAAAGAATTCATTAATGCCATTGAATATTACGAAGAATGTCAAGCGGGTTTAGGCGAAAGGTTTTCTGAAGAAGTTTACGCCACCATTAAACGAATATGTGAACATCCATATGCCTGGACAGATCTTGACACAAAAACAAGGCGTTGCCTCACCAACAAATTTCCATACGGAATTCTCTATCGGGTGGTTAACAACCATATCAGAATCATGGCAGTCATGCATCTGCATAGAAAACCAGATTACTGGCAGGGCAGATAAAAACAGAACAAAACGCTGCCGCCGGCCCTGGAGTTAGCGGCTTTTTGGATACTCTTGGTTTTCGAAAAGACTTGGCTTCGACAACCGGCTCGACTGAATGCCCTGGTCGGCTAAATTCCCCGTTAACGTTCGTCTTAAAATACCTCTCTTGTCAAAAGTCTTTTTATGACCTATATTGAAACCAATAAAAAGACTTTATATCGAACCAAAGGAGGTGAAAATGGAATCCGTTTTAGCAAACCGTTCAGCAAGCATCTCAGAGCTGAAAAAGAATCCTTCTTCCCTCATCGAGCGGGCAGAAGGTGAGCCAATAGCCATTTTGAACCACAATAAACCGACTGCATATCTTATTCCCGCCGATACATACGAAATGATGCTTGAGCAAATCGAAGATTATGAACTGGGCTTAATCATCAAAGAACGCCAGCATGAAAAAGAGTCTGCCATTGAAGTGAATCTTGATGAGCTATAGCCTTAAATTCCTTCCATCGGCATTAAAGGAGTGGAAAAAGCTTGACCGCCCCTTGCAGACTCAATTTAAGAAAAAACTTGCAGAGCGGCTTGAAAAACCACGAATTATCTCAGCCAAACTTTCTGGATTCGAAAATCATTACAAAATCAAACTGAAAGCAAGCGGTTACCGACTTGTATATGAAGTGGTTGACGCCGAACTAATCGTGTATGTGATAGCTGTTGGAAAACGAGAGAAAAAGGTTGTTTACAAAAAAGCGAAAAACAGGTGAGGATACACTGATCCCACACGAGGTTGTATCCATTGTGATTGACAAAAACTGCAATCTGGTCAAAGCATGGCGGATACACCTGGGTTTTACCCAAGAAGAAATTGCCGCAAAAGCCGGAATCACCCTGGTTGCGCTATCCCAAATTGAAAAGGCAGACAATCATTTAAGGAACAGCACGCTAAACAAGCTTGCCGCCGCAATGAATCTGGCCGTTGACCAGTTGACGGATTAAAATCACGCCGCCGCAACTGGGTGATAAGCTTGGAGGTCATACATCCGTATGAATAAATCATAATAAAAACGGATTCAACGCCTTCAAAGTTGATCCTGTTGAAGCTGCATGAAAAACTATTTGACTCCCAATAATCTTTATGCAATCCTAATTGTGATCGCTCCCCAGTAGATCACAAGACCCTCCATCAAGGAGGGCCAAGATGCACCATCCAGTTTCAAATACCAAAGCAACGAAATCCAGCATGGATTCCCGTTGCTTTTTTATTTCCCGCATCCCGTCACACCGCCGGTTTGCCATTGGCCTCCTTCACGGGCGGCCCGGCGTCCCGGCACCCAAGCTCTCCGCGTCTCCAATGGCGGCGGCATTCATCTGCGCAGGAGATCACCGGGCTTTTTCATTTCCCAAAATCGTAATTCAACAAGGAGTCAGAAAATGAAAAAAGCCGTACGCATTGATCACAGTTCAAATGGCCCGGTCGTAGTTTGTCACCTGACATCAAACATGCTGAAAGCTGATAAGCATGAGATTACCAAGCAAGCTGCAGCCTGTGCCGGGTGGATGAAAACACATTTCAAAAAAGCCCCTGCAATCATTGGGAACTTAGACGATTTTATTAATCGTGGGGTGGTCAGATGATTTACTCAAAGATCCGTGGATATGGCCTGACAGGATACATTCCCCCCCACACCGCAATAAAGGCAAACAGATCTCATGATTAAAGATGCTGCAGGTAACACACCAGCGCCCTTAACAAACTATGAAAGAAAATGGCGCGATAAAATCCGGACCGGAGACCTGAACCAAGGCTATAATCTTCTCCAAAAACGTCAGGCCATGCCGCTTAAGGGAAAAATTGAACTCTCCCTGGAGCGGATTAAAGAGTGGTATGAGGCCTTTGGTGGCCAGGTCGCCGTGAGCTATTCCGGCGGCAAGGACAGCTCTGTCTTACTCCACCTTGCCCGCAAACGATATCCGGATCTGCCGGCAGTATTTTGCAACACCGGACTGGAATATCCGGAAATCCTGCATCTGGTCAAACGCACACCGAACGTCACGGTCCTACGCCCCAAAACACCGTTTCACCGCGTCGTTAAAGATTCCGGTTGGCCGATCATCTCAAAAAAAACAGCACGGGGGTTAAATGTGTTGAGAAACCCGACCGGGCACAATCAAAACATTTGGCGCCTGTATGACCAAGGGATAAACCGATTCGGCCAGCAGTGCAACGGATTCAAAGTTGCCCAACGATGGAGATTCCTTGTTGATGCCCCTTTTAAAATTTCAGACAAGTGCTGTCAGATTATGAAAAAAGACCCCATGGCAAAATACGAATGCGAAACCGGCAGAATGCAAATGGTGGGCATGATGGCCGCCGATTCAAAAGCCCGGGAAAAAATTTACCTTCAAACCGGGTGCAATGCCTATGATGCAAAGCACCCCAGGTCAATGCCGTTGGGTTTCTGGACGGAACAGGACATCATCCAGGCCCTTAAAATGTTTAACATTCCATACGCCAAAGTGTACGGAGATATTCTCCAAAATAGATCCACGGGCCAATTCTATTTTAATGGTGTCCGTTCAACCGGATGCGTTTTCTGCTGTTTCGGACTTCACATGGAGGATAAGCCGAACAGATTCCAGCAACTCAGGATCTCCCATCCTAAATTGTATAAATTCTGTATGGAAAAACTCGGGCTGTCAAATGTCTTGGACTACATCATTGAAAACTGCCCTGACCGGAAAGTGGCCAGCAAATTTGAGTATGGAAAATTCATCAAACAAGAGCAATTGGAATTATTTTAGCAGACAAACCATTGCCAGCATTAGACGGGAGGATAAAAATGACACACCAAGATCTTGCACAAGAATTCCGTGACAAAGAGCCTGGGAGATACCGGGGCGGAGTGGTTGTTATTTTTAACAATCATGTAGCCGGCTGGATGTCTGAACTTCGTGATCCGCAATCATGGGAACCTGGTTGTTTTGCCATTGATGAAGAGGGAAACGAATGGGTGGCCGTTGGCGGGAACCCTTATGACGGGGCGAAGCGCTGGGAACCGGTGAGCCAAAAATAAAAAATGACAGAACAAGATCTGGACATATTAGCTGCCAAGATAGCCTCCAAACTATCTGTCATCCCAAGGTGGATGACTTTGGGACAGGCAACACGATACAGCAATATCGGGAAAGCACGATTAGTGGCCCTTGTCAAAAAAGGGCAAATTCGTGGGTTCCAGGATCAGTCATTAAAAACAAAGCCGTGGCGATTTGATATGAAATCTATTGATGCACATATGGAAATGAAATCAGAACAACAATTTACGGATGAAGACGCAAATAAGATTGCCCTTGATATTTTATCAACCGTGAGGTTATAGATATGAACATTATGGCAAAATCTTTCCATGTCAAAAGCGAAGAAAAAGGCATTAAATATCTCGTATTTAAGCGGGCGACCTCTGGGTATTGGTATATTGAAATAAAAAGAAAGGTCAACAAAAGCCTAAAAACAAAAAATGCCGCCCAGGCAAAAACGATCGCCCAGGCCATGGCCAACGCCCTGGATAAAAAAAAGTTTGTTGTACTCAAGGCCAAGGATGACAAACTGTTGTCGGAATATTTAGAAGATTACATTGATAACCGGTCTGATCTCTCACAAAAAACATTAAAGCAGGACAAAACAGCGATACAGTGCTTTATTGATGTTGTCGGTGATATTAAAGTCAGCATGATAAGGCAAAGTCATATAAATGCTTTCCGAAAAATCCATGAATATTATATTGGCACCGGCAAGAAAAGGGTAATTACAAAAATATCCGTCAACTCTTATCTCCGGCACCTTAAAACATTTTTACGCCAAGCACAGGAGGACGGCCTTTTAATTGATATTCCCAAAATAAAAATGCTCAAAGTTGGTGACACTCTGCCTAAAATTTTAACAGCAGACCAACGCAAAAGACTCTTAAACTATGCATTTAAAAATGATCATAGATTTTACATGATAATGACGTTTGCACTTTTTACCGGGTGCAGGAGAGAAGAAATCATTTCGGCACGTTGGGAAAACTATGATCGGGAATCCGGGTTGTTAACTGTGCGCGGAAAAGGGGATAAGGAAAGGCAGGTCCCAATAATAAAAGAATCTTCATTTGCCATGGGGCACCCCAAAGCGTCAGGGCCGATATTCTGGCAGGTCCATCCTGATACGTACACCCATAAATATCAAGCACTGGCAACAGGTGCTATGGTTTTCGGAACCCGGTTCCATTTTTTGCGACACAGCGCGGCCACCCAGATGCTTGAAAAAGAAATTCCATTGGAAATCATCCAAAAAATATTGGGACACTCAGACATAAAATCCACCCAGATATACGCAAAAGTCCTCAATAAAGAAATGATCTCCCAGATGCAAAAACTATCAAACGGATAACGATTTTGCCATCAATCTTGCCATCAATCGGCCTGAAAGCCCTATAAAATGGACATAGAACAAATTACTCTTAATCAGTAGGTCCGGCGTTCGACCCGCCGATGGCCCACCATCATAAATAAAGTCGATCCGCTTTTAATAAGCGTTTGGGCTTTTTCATTTTTGGAACAAGTTGGCATATTGGAACTGATTTACAACATGTTGTTGTAAAAAATTGGCTCCGTTTAACTATTTTGTTGTTTTATGTCATTCCAATTTTTCAAATGGTTTTCATAATTTTTGAAAACCATGTTAACCTCCAATAATCTTGATTTGTCAGATTTTCAGAGAATCAATTTATTAGGTTATTAGGGAGTTCATAACAAATAATCTACCCAAATTCTAATTAAGACATGACCGTAAATATTGGCACTTGCTTTAAAAGCGGGTATTTTTATTCTTATGAAGTCCCTTAATATATTAAATTTATTCTTAGCGTTCCAACGCAGGAACAATATAAGGAAGAATTATATGAATCGAAACTATCGGGTAGCACTGTTAATATTGACTATTGTTGGATTGGCACTTGCGCTCGCCTTTTTAGGTGGCATTGGTGGTGGGCCAAGGCCATTAGCTTTTTGCACTGCGGCTTCTGGGATAATTACATTTTTTCATTTCATCGCTATCCCTTCTGGCAACACCCAGGAATCACAAAACAAGGATGAGCGATTACGTGCGGCTATTGCCGGTGCCGTAGTTGTTCAATATTTGGTTTTGGTCGGACTAACAGCCTACTTCAATAACAGTACTGCAAAACTCCCGGCTCTCACCGAGTCAATGATCGGCAGCTTTACAGCAATCGTTGGTGTTGTTGTTGTGTTTTATTTCGGATCGTCTGCATACATCGAAGTAAAGCGACAAGGGAAGCAGGACAACGGACAACGCGAAAATAAGATAGGAACGTAAACCGAAGACGCCAAATTATTTGCTAATGTGGGAAACCCTGCAACCCATGTGCCCCACCTCATTTTCTTGTTTTTTAACAGAAATTGAGGAGTAAGGCACTAATAGAGGATGTTGAAATTTTAAGCCTGATTTGTCAAATTAAACGATGATCTCATGTAAAAGGTGGGCCACACCCATCAAAGTGGCCCTATGATTCAGTAACTCTATCAACAATATCATAAGCCCTTGCTTCAAATTTTTTTGTTAAACCATTTTCATCAATCAGTTGTAAAGCTTCTTCAAACATATCCTCTGGCTCAGTATAGCAATCTTCCTTTTTCTTCTTGGCCTGTTCTTTCTTAAATGCTGGTAAGGTGAATTTTTTCATTATCATCTCCGGTTTAAATCAGGGACCAGCACTTGCCTTGGAAGCACTGGTAGCACCTGAAGGATCTACACCTTGTTTTTAATAAAAAACAGCCAACCAAATTGTCAAGTTATCTGGATCGGTTCGGGAGACCTTATGTTTTGTATGTGCCGGAATGTTGAGATAATCTCCTTTATTTAAAACTCGTTCCTTCCCGTTTTCAAACAGGTTAGCCATTCAAAGCCCCAAGATTTAAATTTTGAGAATCAATTTTATCGAAGAATATCCATACCCGGCCAACTCATGCAAGAGAAAAGATTTTTGCTCCCATGCCCTGGGTGTTGACAGGCCGGCCCCTGAGCAGTCTATCATACCCGAGGCCAGCAAGTATTCGATTAGTCCACCAGGATAAACTTGGATTGTTTAGCGGAGCAGATCGGACATTTTTCCGGTGCGGCACCCAGCTCAATGTAACCGCAGACCGGACACAGGTAAAATTCGCTGACATCCAAATCTATGCCGTTTTTAACGGCTTCTATGGCTTTTGTGTAGAGGTTGGCATGCACTTCTTCAGCACCCAGGGCAAATTTAAACATAGTTTTGGCTTTATGGCCGTCTGCCTCCGCCTGTTCCAGCATGGGCGGATACATTTGGGTGAACTCTTCGGTTTCGCCATCAATAGCAGCCTGGAGATTTTCGGCGGTTGACGCGATCATACCCAAGGCAGCCAAGTGCCCCTCGGCATGAATCCGTTCTGCTTCGGCAGTAGTTTTAAACAGTTTTGCAATATTTTTGAACCCTTCTTTTTCGGCTTTTTTGGCAAAAGCCCTGTATTTCTGATTGGCCTGACTTTCACCTGCAAACGCCTCTTTTAGATTGTCATTGGTTGTTGCCATAATTTCCTCCCTTTATTTAATTTAATGAATTGATGAAAAAAGCTGAATTTATTTGTATCGCATTTTGCGTTTTTACTATTGTTTTAATTTTTTATCAATATCAATAAGTTGAAGGAGGGGCGAATTTGCCACCTATCCTCTTATTTCATTATGGGGGGTGACACGTTGGCCTTGATCATCCTTTGGCCAATTTTGATTCTCGAATCATGAATACTTATCGAAATACCTTTAACGGCAGTGGGTTATGAATTTGGACAATGCCCCAAATTCTCAAGTGGCCAAAACGATGTTCAAGGCCTGAATTTATTCTTGCGAAATAAATGTGGATTGGTTATAGTTTGACAAATTAGGCATGCATCCCCGGATCTATTTCTTATTTTCGGGTCTTCTGAGGGACCCGGCTCCTACGAACGGGGCAAATGCTGTGACGTTCACAAAAAAATTGTCATGCGAGGTAATATGACCGAAAAAACGCAGGAACAAGAAGAAAAAAAGACTACCGAAGCCCCCGAGCCGATTGATCCGGCATCGGAGGAAATCACCAAACTCATTCGCAGACGTGCCAACTACGCTGCCGGCGTCGGCCTTCTGGGATTACCTTTTATTAACTTTGCCGGAGTTACCGCCATTCAAGTCGGGCTGGTTAAAAGTCTTTGTACCAAGTATGGCAAAACCTTCAGCGAGACTGCTGCTCGAAATATCATATCCGGCCTGCTTTCGAGCGGGGCGGTTACCCTGGCATCTCCAGCCGTCGGAGGCGTTGCTTTAGCCATTCCCCTGGTGGGGTTTCCCTTGGCCGTTGCCACAACACCAGTGCTGAACGGGGTAACTACCTACGCACTGGGGCACGTGTTTGCCACACATTTTGCCCAGGGTGGTTCCCTTGTCGGGACGGCGGCAGGTGAGCTTTCGGACAGCTTTAAATCCGCTGTTCACGTTGCCAGACAAAAAATGGCAAACGTGATTGCCGGAAAACAGGGAACACCTGAAGCAGCCTAAGCCGGCGTTTAGGCCCCGGACTGTTTTTAATTTGGTCTGAAATTTAAATTATACCTGATTTTTCATCAGGTCCTGGGTGTGGGAGGTAGTCCTAAGGTATCGAACCCCTAAGGTATCCTACCATAGACCGGACCAGATTTCCCTGGGTTGCATTTCCCATTCCCATTCTCCCGGAAAATCGCTGCCCGAATTCAGGGAATACAGGTTACTGGCAATGGTGATCTGTGCGTATCTGTATGTCCAGGGAATGGGGCAACATATTCATCTTTCTTAAGTTTGGGTAAACGGAACCAATGACTTCCTGTGTTGACGATATGACATTCACGTTTCTGTCCGGAATTTCTTTTTTGGAACAGTTTTACACCTGTGCGGTAAATTACCCAAACCGACCTGCGGTCAGGGATGACCGGCAGCAGCTGACCTTTAAGGCGCTGGACCGGCGCTCGTGCCTGGTCGCCGGGCGTCTCAGGACTTTGGGCCTGGGGGAAAGCACCGCGCCTGAATATTACGACATCGGCTATCCGGAAAGGGCAGGGGTGTCCCCCTGGGTCATGGTATTGACCGGCAGAACCGTTGATGTAGCCGTGGGCATTCTTTCGGTGCTCCGGGCAGGCGGGGCCTATATCTGCGTACCCGGAGACGCGCCTCTGGCCTACATCCGCCAGATTGCGGAAACAGCCAAAGTAACGGCGGTACTGACCTCTGGTTCTGGGAACCAAGGCCTGGAGAATATCCCCTGCATCGACCTGACCGCCCCCCTTACCGATCAGGGGCTGCACAACCAGGCGTTTTCAGACCCTTCCGGCGCATGGGACCGGTTTATTCCCCATCCACGGGATATGGCCACCGCCATTTTTACCTCCGGCTCAACCGGCCGGCCCAAGGGGGTGGTGCTGGAGCACCAGGCTATCTCCGCCATGCTGGCCTGGCAGAAATCATACATGGATCTTCCCCCCGGATCACACACCGCAGCCTTTGCGCCCTTGGGGTTTATTGCTGCGCCCTGGGAGCTGCTTTTTCCCCTGGCCTCGGGCATGACCCTGCATATTTTGAGCGAGCAGGTGCGACGGGATCCCCTGGCCCTGGAAACCTATTTTGAACGTCACGGGATCCGGTACGTGTTTCTGTCTCCGGATATGGCGGAAATGTTCAGCCACAATTGCCGCGGACAGTCCCTGAAATATGTCCGGGTGGCGGGCGGTCCCCTGCGCTCCTGTTCCCGCACCTCCTACGAGATTCTGTACTCCCTGGGCATGTCTGAAAACGGCGGCTCTGTCACATTTTTATCCATCCAAAAAGCATATGAATCCGATATCCCCCTGGGCGGGGCATTCGGCCCTTCCCACATCTATCTCCTGGATGATCAAAACAATATGGCCGGCCCGGGTGAGATAGGGAGAATGGCGGTGAGCTCCCCGTCCCTGGCCAGGGGATACCTCGGGATGCCTGATCAGACCCGGGACTGTTTCATCGCCAATCCCTTTACCCATGTCCGGCCCTCGGTTTATACGCGCCCGTTGACAGATCCGGGCTCGTCCCACGGCATGGACACTTCTGCCTACAACCGTCTTTATCTGTCCGGGGACCTGGCCCGCCTGGATGAAAACGGAATGCTGGTCCATTGCGGGCGCAGTGATTTTGTCGTAAAAATTCGGGGGATGCGGGTGGATCCGGGCCATGTGGAAGCGGTATTGGCCAGCTGCGACGGCGTGCGGGAGTGTGTGGTGGCTGCCCAGAAAGCAGCGGATCAGGTGGTCCTATGGGCCTGGGCCGCTGGAGATAACCTGGACGCCCAGGCCCTGAAATCCCGGCTGGCAGCCCTTGTGCCCGATTACATGGTGCCGGACCGGATTAAAATTATGCAGGCTCTGCCACGGGGGGTCCACGGCAAAATTCAGCGCTCCCGGCTCCCGCAAATCCCGGCGGAAAACATGGCATCTGCGGACGTCCCTGATCCGGAGAATCCGGTGCCCGGCCATGATCCCCGCCTGGAACGCCTGTGTGACATTTTTGCAAAAAAACTACTGGTTTCCCGCGTCACCCCTTTGGACAATTTCTTTGCCCTGGGGGGAGATTCCCTGAAACTTGCAGGGCTACAGCTCATGCTGCGCAGCGAATTTTCGGTTGATCTGCCCTATGGGAAAATTTTTCGCAGACCCTGGCCGTCGGCAGTTCTTGAAATGATGGACCTGGCCGGGAATGGGGCCGGCATATCGCGTATCCCTGCCTCCCCGCCCCGGGACCGGTACCCCCTGACCATGCCCATGCGGCAGATGTACCTGCTGTGGCGCCTGGGCCGGGATCCCCGGGCTTACGAAGTAGATACCTGCATGATGGTGGAAGGGGATGTGGACGGCTGTCGGCTGGAGCAGGCCTTTGCCAGACTGGTGGCCCAGGAGCCTCTCCTGCGCTCCAGATTCATTGAAAAGGACGGGGAGCCGTTCTGGGTGATTGACGATAACGATAGCGTGACCTATGATTTTGTGTTCTACAGTGCGCCGGATCCGGAACAGGCCCGCCTGCTGTGGGAAAAACTCAGCCTTGCCCGGCCGGCCATAGATTTGTCCCGGTCTCCTCTCTTTTACGTGGTCTGTATCGAAATCAATTCCCGTTGCAGTTTTCTGGGACTGACAACCCATCATATCCTCGTGGATGCGGCGTCGTCCCGCCTTCTGGTGGATGCCTGGTGGGACTTGTACACGGTTGGAAAAATCCATGATCCCGGAGGCGGTCAGACCGTTCCAATGACGGATTATGTGCTTTGGGACCGTGCCCGGCAGGACAGCCAGGGACTTAAAACATCTGAACGCTTCTGGCAGGAACGGTTGAGCCCCCTTCCGCCGCCCCTGGATCTCTCGGGCGCTGCCTCCCCCAGGCCCTCTGCCCTGACAGGGGGCAGTGCCGTTGCCCGGGTAGTCCTGGGAAAAGAGGACCGGTCCGCCCTGGCAAAACTGGCCGATGTTTACCAGGTAAGCGTATTCCAGACACTGCTGGCGGTCTGGGCCGCATTTATTTCCCGCCAGGCAGCCGTTACCCAAGGGTTTGGCGAAATCGTGATGGGCGTGCCCTTTGCCGGAAGGGACCATCCCGCTCTCCAGTTCTGCAAGGGGATGTTTGTAAGGACACTGCCCCTGCGTTTCCGGCCGAAACCGGACGGATCCCAGCCATTTTCAGACTGGCTCCGCCAGGTCCGGGAAAGCTTTCTGGATGCCTGGGAACACCAGGCCTGCTCCCTTGAGCGGATTGTGCAGCTGGTCAGGCCCCTCCGGATTCCGGGGCGCAGTCCCCTGTTCGACGTGATGATCAACCGGCTTCCCCAGCCCCGCCCCTTCCCGGTGTTCAGGTCAACGGACCAGGAAGTCTCCGCCAGGATCGTTCCCGGGTTCAACCGTCCCACGGCCATCTTCGACATAATCCTGGAAATCCGGGAGGGCCGGGAACAGATTTTTCTGGAACTGACCTATGCCAGAGATCTGTTCCAGCCCGGTCTGATGAAAACCTGGGCGGACGCAGTGGCTGCAGTTGTCCGAACGGCCTGCGCCGATCCCGGCAGGCCTATAGGAGAACTGCCCTGGCCTTCGGACCGAATCCTGGCTGAATTTAAACCGGCAGAGAGCGATGACGATCCGCACATCCCGCCGTTTTCCTATGATGCAGACTGGGCCGGGGATGATATGGCGACACAGGCCCTGATCACTGCATGGCAGGAGGTTCTGGGCGTTTCCATGGCCGGGCCGGCGGACGATTTCTTTGCGCTGGGGGGGGATTCCATTACTGCCATGCGCCTGGAGGCGGAACTTTTCAAGGCAGGATGGTACCTGCCGGCCACCACAATCTATGAGCAGGCCCGGCTGGGTGAGTTGATACAAATGATGGAACCTGCAAACGCTTTTGATGACGAGGACGATGAATTTGCCTGATATCCCCGGCCGGTTCTCCCTGACCCCCATGCAGGAGGGGATGATCTTTGACTCCATGGCATCGACATCGTCTGCGGCATCCGGACACAAGTCCGGTCCCCGATACCTCTCACTGATCCATTTCAGGCTTCCCCGTCCCTGTGATCCTGGGGCCCTTGGCCGGCGCTGGCATGGGCTTGCCCAAACCCATCCGGCCCTGCGCACCCGGTTTTTTCTGGATAACCACGGGAACCTGACCCAGGCCTTTCCCAAAGACCATCTTCCCGGGTTCAGCTGCCAGGATCTCTCCGGTCGCAGTGCCGAAAATCAGGACCGGGCCATTGACGATTATCTTGAAGCGGTCCGCACAACAGGGATAGACCCCTTTGCCGGTCCCCTGTGCCGGCTGGTCCTGTTTGACAGAGGCGGCGGGCAGGGTGCGGGTATCCGGGATATGGGAATCATTTTCCACCACGCCGTGCTGGACGGCTGGAGCCTGTCCATCCTGATGGCGCAACTTCTGGCCCAGGAGGCGCCCGGGGACAAAGGGGTGCCCTTTAGCCGGTATCTCCGGTTCCTGTCAAAGCGGGACATTCAGTCGGATCTTGCCTATTGGCAGGCCAGACTTGACGGCGCCGGGGCAGGCTGCCGGCTCCCCGGCCAGGTTCCAGGCCCGATTTCGGGTCAAGGAACGGACACCATCCCATCGGACCCCGCACACCACCGGTTTTCTCTGGGGGAAAGCACGGGTCTGTATGGTCTGGCCCGGCAACTGCGCATCTCTCCGGGGCGCCTGCTCCAGGCCTTGTGGGCCCTGCTGCTGTGCCGGTACAACGGCGGGCAGGCCGTGTTCGGCCATGTGATCACCGGCCGCATGGGAACAGTGCCCGGGGTGATGGGAATGGTGGGGATGTGTGTCAATACCATTCCGGCCCGGCTGGACCTGCACGAAGAAAAGGCTTTTTCCGCCTGGATCAGGGAATGGGATACCCTGGTATCGGCGGATGAGCGCCACGGATTTACCTCCCCCACCGCGTTGAACAAGATAGTACCCAACTATGCTGATCTTCTCTTTGTGGCTGATCCTGCCCGCCCGGCACACGGTCCTGAGTGGGTCCGGGGATACGGGGAGGCTGTGGCAGGATTTACAGCCGGTTTCGAACTGGGAGAAACGATTGAAGCCTGCTTTTCCTACGATTCCCGCAAATACCCGGTCCGGGCTATAGCACGCACGGCCGCCCATTTCTGCAACATCCTGGCCGCTGTCATTCAGAACCCGGATACCGGTCTGAAAGATATCTCTTTTCTTCCGGATCAAGAGGCGGCCCTGTTGCTGGCCAGCGATCCGCCTTTGCCGGCGGCCGCTAACACCCTGGCAACGCTCTGGCGGACGGCGGCGGCGATCCATTCAGGGAAAACTGCCCTGGTCTGGGGAAGCACCCGCATGACCTACGCAGCGCTGGCAGGCCGTGTGGACGCCCTGGCTGATGCCCTGGCCGGCCAGGGCGTGGTGCCGGGCGATCTGGTGGCCTTTAAGCTTAACCGATCCCACCGGATAGCCATTGCGGCCCTGGCTGTACTCCAGGCGGGAGCAGCCTACCTGCCCCTTGCCCCGGAGTGGCCAGCCGACCGGATCAGGCAGATTCTGGCCGATACCCATCCGGCCCTGGTGCTGGACGACGACACCGTTGACCGGCTCGGGCATGTGCCGGCCGCCGGGAAAAAAGAGACGGCATCCCCATCTCCCTGTCCAGAGAATCCGGCTTATATCATCATGACCTCCGGCACCACAGGACGCCCCAAGGGCGTGGTGGTGGAACACCGGAATGCCGTGGCGTTCTGCACCTGGGCCATGGACCGGTACCAGTGGGGGCCGGGCATGAGCGCCGCCATCCAGACCGAATTCGCCTATGACGTGGCCATCTGGGGGCTCTACCCGGCCCTGTTCAGCGGCGGCACCGTCCATATCCTGGAACAGGAGCTCCGGCATACCCTTCACCGGATAAGGGATTACCTGGTCCGGGAAAATATTACCCATATGGATCTGCCTGTTGCCATGGCCGAGGAATTTATGGACAGATTCCCCGGCACCAAGGCCCCCCCTGCCCTGCGCTTCCTGGCCACGGGCGGGGATGCCATTGGCCGCTATACCAAAGTGCCTTACACGGTTGTCAACGAGTACGGCCCCACGGAATGCACGGTAACCTGTACCTCATATACTCTGTCCCGGGACATGACGCCCATCCCCATCGGCCGGCCCCTTCCCGGAATGCGGGCCTTTATTCTGGACCGGATGGGCCGGCTCGCCCCCCTGGGCGTGCCGGGAGAACTCTGTTTTTCAGGGAGCCAGGTGGTCCGGGGATATCTGGGAGACGCCCGGCTCACCGCTGAAAAATTCACAGATAATCCCTTTTTTGACCCGGACCGGGATGATCCTGAACACAGACGCCTTTACCGCACCGGTGACCTGGCCTGCTGGCAGGCGGCTCCGGACCATGACCGGGGTGATCTGATCTTCCTGGGCCGCATGGACCACCAGGTCAAAGTAAGGGGATTTCGGGTGGAACTGGGGGAAATTGAAAGCGTGCTCCAATCCCATCCCGGGATACACAGGGCTGTGGCAGCACTGCGGGCCCCGGCATCCGGCAGCGAAAAGCGTCTGACCGCATGGGTGGTCTGCCCCTCCGGCAAGTTCCGGAAAGAGGAGATCCTTGGCTTTCTCTCGGAGAAACTGCCGTCCCATATGCACCCTGCACTCATCCGGATAGACGCGCTGCCGCTGACCCCCGGCGGCAAGATAGACCTTCGTGCCCTTCCGGTGCCGGATGGCCGGGCCCCAGACCTTCCGGCCGCACCGCCTGATACGCCGGCCGAAAAAATACTCATGGCTACCCTGGCGGATCTGCTGCCTGGAATGGATGTCAATGTGCTGCTGGGCTTTCTGGCGGCGGGCGGGGATTCCATCAACGCCATCCGTCTGGCTGCCCGGCTGGAAAGTCTGGGGTGGCGGGTTGCCCTCAGGGATATCATGGCCAGCCCCACCCTCAGGGCCCTGGCGGAAAAAATGAAGGCCCCGGATACGGAAAACGCCCCGAATGACGAAGGGGCCGAAGACAAACCCGGGCCCCTTCCCCTTCCCGATACCGGATTTTCCAGGGCCATGGAAGCAGCCTGGGGCAAGGACACAATCCTCCTTCCGCCCACGCCTACCCAGATAATGCTGCTGACCCAGGTCGCCATGTCCGGGCCGGACACCTATGCCGTGACAGGACATTACAGGCTGCCGGACACGGCCCCGTCCCCGGAAGAGATCCGCAACCGCCTGGTATCGGCCATGGAACACCACGACATCCTGCGGGCCGGCTTTGTCCTGGATGGGGACGGAGGATACTGGATGGTCGTCCCGCCCAGGATGCAAATCCCCTTTGTTTATCATGATCATGCGCACCCGGAGAATATCAGATCCCGGCTCCTGGACCGGCTGGCAGAAATGAAAACCGGACTGGACCCCTCTAAGCCCCCCCTGATCCGCCTGGAAATTTTCAGAATGGCCGAGGGACACCTGGAGATGCTGCTTCACTACCACCACCTGATCCTGGACGGCTGGAGCCTGGGTGTCCTGTTTGACGAACTTTTTGGCCGTGTGCCCGGGCCGCCTGGGCCGGTTCTCTGTTTCGGGGAATATCTTCAATGGATTCACGCCCGAATTTCCCGGCATGGGGAGGGCAAAGACAAAACATCCGGCAAGGGGATTTCTGCCGGTTTCTGGGATGAGAAGTTTCCAGCCCATGCCCGGCCGGCAGACCTCCCTGTTTTGCCGACCCAGGAAGCTGCCGATGCAGATCCTGCCGTTTCAGACCTGACCCAAACCCTGCCGCTGCTTTCCTCTGGTGAATTCATGGACTGCAAGGCGGCTGCCCGGAAGGCAGGGGTCACGCCTGCGGCATTCTTCATGGCTATGTGGGTGCTCGTTCTGACGCGCTATAACGACTGTCCGGAAGAGGGGCCGATGATGCTGGGATTTGTATCCGCCGGCCGGCCGCCCCTGCCCGGTATAGAGTCCCTGGTGGGCATGTGCGCCAGGACCCTCCCGCTGGCCCTTCCCCTGGCCGGCGATCAATCTTTTGCATGCTTTGCCTCGGCCGTCCAGGAGGAGATGGATCAGGTTCAGGCCCGGTATGACGTGCCTGACACCATGGCCGGCCGTCTGCCCCGCCACCTCTTTTCCTTTGAGGCCGTGGGAGAGGATAACGGGCATTTTCCCCGCCCCTTATCTGCCCATGGCAGCGACGGCTACGACCTGGTGATCCTGTTCCGGGACGGCGGGGCCGATTCCGGGGTCGGATTCCGCTTCCATTCCCGGGCCGTACCGCCGGCCCTGGCTGACAAGCTCAAGGCACAGTTCCTGGCCATGGTCAGACGGGTGCTGAAGAACCCGGACCGGCCTGCCGGAGTCATCTCCCGCCTCCCGGCGGAACAGATCCGGCAGCTTACAGAACAATTCGGCCGGGGCAAACATCTGGCCGTTAATTTTCCCACGGCGGTTCATGCCTTCCGCGCCGCTGCCAAACGATATCCGGACCAGGCGGCCACAGTCCGTGACACGGTCTGCCTGACTTACGGACAGCTTGATGACCGGACCGATGCCCTGGCCCGCCGGTTGACAGCCATGGGGGCGAACCGGGGCTGCGTGGTCGGGGCTGTCATGTCCCGGAGCCTTGCCGGAGCCGCCGTACCCCTGGGGATCATGAAAGCCGGGGCCGCTTATCTGCCCCTGGCACCGGACTGGCCGGTTTCCCGAATCAACGACATGCTGGCGTTCACCAATGCCTGCGCCCTGGTGACGGACTGCCTGGCACCCGCGGATATTTCCCTTCCGGCCCTGATCCTGACAAAGAATTTTGACGCTCTGGAACCCGAAGGAGACGCCCCGCTTTTACCGGAGCCATCCCCGGCGGATCTGGCCTATGTCATCTGTACCTCCGGTACCACCGGCCGCCCCAAGGCAACGGCAGTACCCCACAGGGCCCTGGCGAACCAGGTCGCGTGGACCCTGGACAGGTTCGGGCCGTGCCCCCATGACCGGATCCTTCACACCATGGCCTTCTCATTTGATCCCTCTTTGTGGCTGCTCTTCCCCTTCTGGGCCGGCGGCGCCTGCGTGCACATGGCGCCGGGGGAACTGCTCGTGGACAGCGCCGCCCTGATGGCAGCCCTCCACCGCTTTGGCATCACCCGTTTAGCCCTGCCCACCCGGGTGGGGGATCTGCTTTTTGACCATGCCCGAAGGGTCTCGGCCGGAAAGCACACAGGGCACGGCGGATTTCCCCGATCCCTGGTCTCCCTGGCTGTGGGCGGCGAATCACCCCAAAGGCTTATGCCGGTGGATTTTGAAGTGATTAACGCCTACGGCCCTACAGAAGCCTGTATTCAGGTAACCACCTGTCCCGTGTCAACGCTTTCCGGTGCCAGCCGCATCATCGGGCGTCCTTTGGCCAATGTCCAGGTCTATGTGGTGGACGCAGGACTTGGGCTCTGTCCGCTGGGGGTGGCGGGGGAACTCTGTATTTCCGGCCCCCAGCTGGCCGCAGGATACCTGGGCATGCCCGGGGAAACAAGCCAGGTCTTCCTGGATAATCCATTTTCTAACCATCCGGAATTTAATCAGATTTACAGAACCGGGGACCGGGTTCGCTGGCTTCCGGACGGAAATCTGGAATTTTTAGGACGCACAGACGACCAGGTCAAGATCCGGGGGTACCGGATTGAAATTGAAGAGGTCCGCCAGGTATTGATCACCGCGCCAGGGATCCGGGATGCCCATGTGCTGGTCGTAAACGACCGGACCGGTCAGCCCGGCCGTCTGGATGCCTATTATATTCCCCAGGATCCCCCCGCCACCCGGGACCAGATCAAGGCGTTTATGGGGTCCCGCCTGCCGGCGTATATGGTACCGTCCTCATTTACAGCGGTCCGGCAGTGGCCGTTGAACGCCCACGGCAAGCTGGACCGGAACCGCCTGCCGTCACCGCATCTTGAAGCCGTGTCAGGCACCCCGCCCCAGACCGAGGCGGAAAAAATCCTGGCCCGTTCCTGGGAGGCGGTTCTGGGCATTTCAAACATCTGCCGGGAAGACAGCTTCTTTGACCTGGGGGGGCATTCCCTGCAAGTTCTCAAGGTCATGGGACACATGGCCGGCACCCATTTTATTGAAATTCAGGATTTTTTTAAAACCCCGAAACTCTCAGATCTGGCAGCCCGCATGAGACCGGTAGAACCGGGCGCGGTCCATGGGGGAAACGGGAGGCCAGACCCAGTTGTGCATACAGGACATCATCAGGACGCCGGGGAAGACCCGCATTACCAGGCCCTTATGGATAGTGCGGCCCGTCTTTCAAAAGCCAGTCCCCTCCCGCTGCACACAATTATGATCACCGGGGCCACAGGCTATCTCGGCGCATTTCTTTTAAAAGCGTACCAGGACCGGACAAGGGCTACAATTCTGGTGCCGGAAAGGGGCGAAAAAGATCCTTGGCAGCGGATGCATACAAGCCTTGCCTTTTATTTCGGCAGGGCGGACGCTGAACGTATGCTGGACCGAAAACGCATCA
>NZ_JBFXHE010000040.1:0-19398 GCF_050177295.1 Desulfobacter sp. | reverse complement strand
ATTGCCAAATTCATAATTTATCACGACATATATTTGTCTCGGGTGTTTCGAATAACTCTCTGGCCTTGTAGGAACTTCTGACAAAGGGGCCGGAAGCCACCTGTTTAAATCCGATCTCCCGGGCCATCCGGTCAAGTTGTTCAAATTCTTGGGGGCTGTAGAATTTTTCCACGGAAAGGTGGGTTCTTGTGGGTTGAAGATACTGGCCCACGGTGAGGATATTGCAGCCATGATCGTACAGGTCCTGGAAGGTGGCTTCAAGTTCCTCTATGGTTTCGCCCAGGCCCACCATGATGCCGGACTTGGTCTGCAGCCCGGGAAAGCGTTTTGTGATATTTTGAATCAGGTCAAGGGATCTCTGGTACTGGGCCTGGGGACGGACCCTGGCGTAAAGGTTCTTAACCGTCTCAATGTTGTGGTTGATCACGTCAAGCTCTGCTTTGGCTACGGTTTCAAGGGCCTTGAGATCGCCCTGGAAATCCGGGATCAGGACTTCTACCCGGATGCGGGGACCGGCCTTTTTAATGGCCTGAATCGTACGTGCAAAGTGGGATGCCCCGCCGTCGGGAAGATCGTCTCTTGTAACCGACGTGACAACCACATAGGTCAGTTTCAATTTGAGTACGGTCTCGGCCACCCTTTGGGGTTCATCCGGGTCAACCGGAGTCGGCGCATTTGAGGTTACATTGCAGAAGCGGCAGTTCCGGGTGCAGTTGGATCCCAGGATCATGAACGTGGCAGTGTTTTTTGAAAAACATTCAAACATGTTGGGACAAGCCGCTTCCTGGCAGACGGTATGAAGGCCTGCTTCGGATAAAAGCCGGGTAACCCGCTGGTAATCCCCGCCTTTGGGCATGCTTTTTTTCAGCCACCTGGGTTTGCCTTTCCGGATGGTGTTAGAACCGGAAGGAGGCGTTTCTGTATGGCCGTTGGGGTTGTTCATGGGTTTTGTCCCTTTATGTTAAAATTAAAAATTTTGCAAAAAAAATAAAAAAAAAGATTTTTGACCCGTTCCATGGACGTTTTTGGGTCAAAGAAGATATTTTGATGTTCCTGTGCAAGGGAAGTCATGGATAAATTTTGGAGACCGCAGGGATTGATCCAGGTAAAAGGGGTCAGGTCCGGACAGACATTCAGTGCCAGGCCATGGATGCAGATCCCTTTTTTAATCGAGAGGCCCACACTGCCGATTTTCTTCTTCCCCACCCAGAGTCCGTGGTTTTGCGGATCCCTTCGAGCCTCTACCCCAAACTGCCGGGCCGTTCTCATCATAATTTCCTCAAGACCATGGACAAAGTCGGCCACCCCGATCCTGGATCGCTCCAGGTTCATGATGGGATAGAGTACAGCCTGGCCCGGCCCGTGAAAGGTAATGTTCCCCCCCCTTGCGGTCTGGACAATCTCAATCCCTTTTTCAGCCAGAAACTGTTCCGACACCACAAGGTTTTCCCGTCCCCCTCTTTTACCTAATGTGTAAACCGCAGGGTGCTGGACAAAAAAAACCCGGTCGCCAAGGCGCGGATCCTGGATCATCTTTTCCCGCACAGTGGTCTGAAGATCAAGGACCTGAAGATAATCCCGGATACCAAGGTCCTCAAATACAGCACATCTGTCATCCGCTGAAAGGGCGTGTCCGGTCATGGTTTGGTTCTTTCGTATAAATACGTTTCGGTTACCATTAATTACCCGGCAAATCAAGAATTTCTTGGTTTCGCCATATTGATAGCCCAAGCAGATATTGTCCATTCGGCCGCGTCCGCAGACCCGAATGTAATATATTGGGATCAAATTGAGATATCCATGCACATCGTTTATTCGACCGCTCCATATTCAAATCAACCCGAGCGAGCCTTCCAGGCGTATGCGATGCCGAACAAACCAAATATGATGCTCATCCCCGTAATGATACCCTGGGGCCGGGAGGTCTTCCGGGAGACGGTTTCGGCCGGCTTTGCAGCATGATAACCGTTTTTGATATCAGTTAACTCCCTTTCCAGGTCCAGCCTGTGGGCCATCCCGTCCTGGAGACCAATCTGCCACAGGCCTTTTTGGTCAGGGCGAAACATGAACATCCCGTTCCGGTCAGTCCGGCCTTTCTGGAAAGGCGTGTCACTGCCCGGGCCGAGAATCTCCACGTCTGCATAACTCATGGGTTCGCCGTCGTCGTATTTGGCACATCAGATGTTTCCATGGCGTTCATCCGTTCGATACCTTCAGCCGTAATACTTTCTACCACTGCAGGCCTATTGGCAGTCGCTTCGTCCATAATTTTACCGGTGACGGTCATTTCGCCCAGATCCTGTGCCGGTTTTTGAACCTCTTTATCGTCTTTGCCCGCAGATGAGGAGACTTCAGTTTTGTTTTCATCGTCGTTTTCATTCCCAATGGCCGTGCCTGGGGAAAAAAATAGTTTCCCGCACATAAATATGACAGCAATACAGATCCATTTTTTCCTTTTCAACATTTTTTATGATCTGCCGATGATCAAATGTTGATCAATTTGTCCTGTCCTGTTACGTTAAAAAAAATTTTTTTACCGGAGGTTAACCCCCATGAATCGAGACCTGATTCACCCCTCGTTTTTATTATTACTGGTGTTGTTTATTTCAGCTGTTTTTCTTGTAATGATTAAATCTTTTCTCATGGCTATTCTGCTGGCCGGAATTTTCTCAGCCCTGGCCTATCCGTTCTATGAGCGGCTTAACAAATGGCTGAAAGGAAGACAGGCTGCAGCATCCGGGATTACCATCATGATTATCATCCTGATCGTTCTTCTTCCTTTAAGCGGTCTTTTAGGCATTGTAACCAGCCAGGCCATCAAGGTGGGTCAGACAGCAACACCCTGGGTTCAGAAACAATTGTCTTCACCCGTAGCCATTTCCCAGTGGCTGGAAGATCTCCCTTTTTATGAACAGGTAGAGCCCTACCGAGAAACCATCTACATCAAGGCCGGAGAACTGGTGGGCGCCGCAAGTCAATTTTTTGTCAACGGGCTTCAAACCGCCACCATGGGCACAATCAATTTTATATTTATGGTGGCCATTCTTTTATATACCATGTTCTTTTTTCTTATAGACGGAGATAAGCTGTTAGAGAAAATTCTATTTTATATGCCCCTGGACGATAAGTATGAAAGACGGCTTCTTGACAAATTTACCTCTGTGGCACGGGCCACGATCAAGGGAACCACCATCATCGGTATTGTTCAGGGCGGGGCATCCGGCATCGCGTTTGCCGTGGTCGGCATTGACAGTTCGTTTTTCTGGGGTGCTGTCATGACGGTGTTGTCCATTATACCGGCCGTTGGAACGGCTTTGATATGGATTCCGGCGGCGCTTTGGCTATTCGCCGAGGGTGCATGGTTTAAGGCCGGCGCTCTTATCGTTTTCTGCGGGATGATCGTGGGAAGTGCTGACAATCTTCTGCGGCCCAGGCTTGTGGGCAAAGACACGGAGATGCACGATCTTTTAATTTTATTTTCCACCCTTGGCGGCATTGCCATGTTCGGTATTATCGGCATCATCATCGGTCCTATTATTGCGGCATTGTTTGTCACTATCTGGGATATTTACGGCGTTGTTTTTAAGGATATACTGCCCAAAGTCGGACCGTAAGATAATAGTAGAATATGCGCACATAGTCCTATTGGGTTTGACACTAAACTTTGGTTTTTGATACCCAAGGTTAGGTTTTCATTATTTGAATGGGCGTAATGCATCAATAAAGGGGAAGTATGAGGCACGAATGCTATTTTTGTCATATCAGGACAATTGAAAAACTTATTGATAAATTTAAACCTGATGAAAAAGTTGCAGCAAATTTCATTTTTTCAGTACATAAACTTATTGAATCTAATTGGGAACTTTCAAATCCCCAATTGGCAACTGAAATTCACCGCATGGCCAGGATTCATCTTAGCAATACAAACCTGTATGCCGAAGAAAAATTAGAGGCCAATGATATTCTTCTAAAAGAATACCCATATTGGAAGACCATCGTTAATGAAAGTGAAAATCCTTTTTTCACAGCGGCAAAGCTTTCGGTTATAGGCAATATAATTGATTATGGCGCACAAAGTGTTAATGACGACATATCGAATCAAATTGAATTTTTTTTTCATAAAAATTTAAAAGTTGATATGACGTCAGAATTAAAAAATGAAATCCGTAAAGCTGAAACTATTTTGTACTTAGGCGATAATTGTGGCGAAATAGTTTTTGATAAATTATTTATTGAAACAATGAATCATAAAAACATCACTTTTGCTGTACGGGGAAAACCTGTAATCAACGACGCAACACTTGAAGATGCAAATCAAGTAGGCATTGACAAGATTTGCAGGGTTATTTCCAATGGTTTTGATGCGCCTTCAACACTCATTGACTTTTGTTCAGATGAATTTTTAGAAGAATATAATAATGCTGATCTTATCATATCGAAAGGGCAGGGCAATTTTGAAGGCCTTATGGAAAGTTGCCATCCGAATCAATTTTTTCTTTTAATTGCAAAATGTTACCCAATAGCAAATTTACTGGGTGTTGATAAAAATGATATGGTAGTTTCAAAACTGGTTTTATGATAAAAAAAAATACATAAAATTAAGAAAAGGAGACTGACATAAATGCCATGGATAAAGAAAGAATCGTGTACGGGATGCGGAATATGCGTCGATGAATGTCCTGCCGGGGCAATCGGGATGGAAAATGACATTGCGTTTATAAACGATGTCGAGTGTATCCGATGTGGAATTTGTCATGATGTATGCCCGGAGGATGCGGCGCGTCATGACGGAGAGCGAATCCCTGACGAAGTGCAATCAAATTTAGCTTACGCCAAAAAGTTGTTAGCGCATGAATATTATGCCAATGATAAGACAAAGCAAAAGCAGCTTATCGAACGTTTAAAACGTCTTTTTACTAAAAATAAAAAAGTGGCGGAAAAAACCATTGAGCAGCTTGAACTTCTGAAGAACATGGAATGCCTATAGTAAGTTCTTATTTTATAATAACAACAGCCATGGGCTGACCTGGTCTATGAACACCCAGGCTGAACCCACAACAAAGAATGAATTATTTCTGCCCAGGTATTCACTGATATCCAGCCCCGCCTTTTGCCGAGCTGCATTCGGGGCAGACAAATTATTGCCCAAAAGAATGTTGTGAACCTTTGAAAAAATCAAGTCATTACTGACTTGGTCGGTGTCTGTCTGTTAATTTCGTTAATGCCGGTCCCGCAAGCCAGCAGAAGTTCAGTGGTTTTTTGTCAAGGGTGTTGTTGTCCAGGGTTACCCTTGACTGCGCCATGGCATATGGGTCCACCCGTTTGATTGCTGCCTGGTATATGGCTTTCAGATCAGAAAATGGTTGTGAAGGATCCATGGTTTCTCTGATGAGTATTGGCTGATTAAATTTGGATGCGTCTGATTTTGAACGTGTTGTTTATAACGCTTCCATGCCGGGGTTCCAAGCTGTAGTCCTGGTTTTTTTCAGCAGATCATCGAGCAGCTGGTTTGCTTTTTCAATATAGGATTCCGGCAAAAAATTTTTCATGGTCTTGTAATCTGCAAAGCGCATAAGCATAGCCTGGGCAAAGGGCCTGTTGCTTATCAGAAACCCGGTGTAATGGGGGACATTGGGCCTGGGCTTGGAAATGACATAGGTATCAAAAAATATCCGGTAAAATTCCCTTTGAGGCCGGTAATGGACGGCAAAGGCGTGAAGCCGTTTACTGATTTCAGGGATGACGTCTTTAGGCGCTACCTTTTGGGCGGCATATTCTGCAAGGGTGAAAAAGCTTTTTTCCATAAGTGCGGCCCGTATGCTGACCATGATTTCCCGGTCCTTGTCATGGGTCACTTCACAGATCATGTCACAAAGATTTAAAACCGCGTCTATGGATTCAACGTCCGTTTTATAACTTAATGAAATATAAGCCGTTTTTACCTCTTTTTTTTCATCTGTAAGCCGGGATTCATGCAGATCAAAATTTTCAATGGCCCGCCGGATTTCAAACAATGCACTTTCCACCGACCCCAGGCCGGCACTGTTGTTGTTCTCTTCAATGGAGACATGGTTAATGTTGTTTACAAGCGCCTTGAACAATAGCCGGAAAAGATCATTCACCGGGGTCTGGAATGCCGGGTTCTGGGTAAATTCCCGGCAGAAGCGTGTGATGTGGGGTAGGTTGAACAAGATATTCATCCTGTGCCGCAGGGCGGAAACAGCTCTCTGGCTCGGCATCTTCCCCTGTTCATAGGCTTTGGGCCATACGTCAAAAAAAAGCCACAGCATATTTTGCCTGAGTTTGGAAAATGTATCGCCGATAATGAATCTGGAAGGAATGTCCAAAATCTGACTCAGCCGATACGCCATCGCCAGGAATCGGTCCATCTTTTTTAAGATACCATAGATGGCTGTATCCAGCTTTTCCATGGACTTGAAGTACTCTTTTTTGTTTTTCTCGGTGGTTATGGTCCGGGCGCGGGTATAAAGCAGTTTGGTGAACATCTCGTTGTAACCGGCGATCTCCTGTCGGGATTTATCGGTTATGGCCCCCAGGGTTGTTTTTTCCATGCTCGGCAGTCTGGCTCCAACCAGCCGGCAGATCAGATCTGCGTCATTAATATCTTCGATGTATTCAAACCATGGTTTGTCCTGGGACAGGCTGAAAATAAGTCCTTTCAGGGTATTCGACACAAGGCGCTTATAATCCCTGCCTGCTGTGCTTTGTTTCATAATGGACTGCATATCAGGGTTAAGCAGGCTCTCATCGCGGTTCTCCAGATTGGTTTTTGCCAGGTCAAAATAGGTAATGATGACATTGGTGGTGAGAAGTTCAATGGTGGTTTTATTATCCGCCTCCTGGATCTCCTCCTGGGAAATACTGTCACCTATATCAAATGAGAGCTCCGGCAGATCATGGATCAGAGCCCGAAACAGTGTATAAAGTTCCTCAATATGCTGGTCCGGCAGCACAAATTGCGCTTTTTCCATCTCTTCTAGGAAAAAACGGGTAATCCTCTTGATGGGGACAAGGGGATAACCGTTTTCGTCTTCGGGGTATTTTTTTACAGGCGTTAGGCCTTCGCCCCCCCGGCGCATGATTTCCGGCATATCCTGGCTATACAGCCTGTTCCGGAACGCCTGGACTTTATTTTCATTTAGTATTGTCAACGATCTGTATTCCCATTGCAGTGTCGCCATCTTTGGCGACAAGGGTCTGAAGAATTTTTACATTCTTTCTGGTCTCAAGGATTTCCATTGATACATCCGGACCGTTTATTATGGTTCCCGAGATGACCTGGCCCAAGATAACCGCCTGGGCAATCCCTGGGTTGCGTTGCTGCCACCGGGTGAAATTATCCTGTTCGTTTCTCAGTTTTTCAAGGGTGCTTTCCAGCCGGCTCAACTCAGCCTTGAATCCTTCTTTTTGGCTTTTTTTCTTTTCAATGTGGTCAAGCAGCTGGTTCAGCTCTCTGTCTAAACGTACCAGCAACCGGTTGTTCACCTGTATCTGGGATTTGAGTCCGGCTAAGATGGGATTCCCTGGGCTTTGTGACAACAAAAAGTTATCCTGTCTTGCCCTTTCGATTTCGTGAACCAGTCCCAACGTATTTGTTGTGTCACGGGAAAGTGTTTCAGACAGGGACTCCAGCTTTTCATAGAGCTGTTCCTGTCCGTCGATACTATGTTCAATTCGGTCCTGGATGCGTTTCAGTTCCCGGGCGGTGAAGGCATCGACACCAAAGGTGACCGTGTTGGGTACGGATTTCTCCGTACCCAGTTGCCGGGCAAAAAGCCCTTTGTTGCAGGTGATGTTCGAAGATATGATTTCTCCGTTATTGATGATTACGGCACCGGATGTGATGATTCGGCTGTCCAGGATCTCTTTGTCCACGGTGAGGTTGCCCAGGCAGTAAATAGTAGAGTTCTGTACGAATTTTATGCGGACATTGCCCCGGGCATATACTTTGCCGCCGATCATACCGTTGAGAACCGTAACATCTCCAGTGGCCCGGATTTCTCCGCCGTCCACCGTGCCGACGCGAACCTCATGGCCCATGGCTTTGAATCCGTTCTTGAGTGTGCCTTTGATGACGATATCTCCCTCATAGTCAATGTGCCCGGTTTCGAAATTTACATCACTGGGCGCAATAAAGGCACGGCTTACCTGAATTTTATCAGATTTATCAAGGGTCGGGGTGCCGCTGATTTCAGCATAGAGTTCAAGGCCGTCGGAAGCGCAGATAACCCCTGTGCCATATTTCAGGACCATGTCTGCCACGGCAGGAACGTAAACAACCTGGTCAAAGATATTTCTGCCCTTACGGGCTTCGGTCATGGGGAATTTTTTTGCCAGCAGACTTCCTTTTTTTACCCAGGGGATGGGTCCCCTGTCTTTGAAGTCAATGTTGCCGTCTTCATCAATATCCCCGGCCTTGAGATGGTCTGTTTCAAAAAAATATTCGATCCTGGCATCCTTGCCCGGTACCGGGTCCCTCCCCTGCGCCACCCGGAACGGATTGGTCCTGAATCCCGATGAATCTATGAAGTTTTCTACCTCAGACGATTCAACCAGGCCGTAAACAATACCCTTATCCTCCAGTTGTTCAATGATTTTGGCCGCAGTAACCGTGTCTTTAAATTTACCGGTTTTTCTTATAAATGCCGTCATACCGGAGGCATCAATTTCAAGCATCACGCCGCAGTCAAGCTCTGTGGCCAGCGAGTGATCTGTTTGTTCCGGATCAGGATCTGCCACAGGCCTGCTTGACCGGGTAGTCCCCTGGGGATTCTGCTCTTTTTGAAGTTGCTGTATGATCTCCTGGTACTCTTCCTGGTTAAGTGTCTGGTCTTGTGTCCATATTTTACCGATAAACTCGGGTTGGTTATTTTCCGTAATTGTATTTTTCTGCCGGGTCATCTCCCCAAGGAATTGTTCTTTGCTGACAAACCCTAGGTCAACGGCACAATTTCCGAAGACCTGATTTTTCTGGATGGTTTTTAATGCAGTATAGGTGGCTATAAGAATTTTCATCTGCTTGTCGGTAAGAATTTTTTCCTTTTCAAAATAGTTCTTTAACGCAAGATCAAAATTTTCTGCGTGGCGACATGCTTCTATTGCTTGTGCGCACTGAGCATCTGTAATGAATTTTTTCTGTAAGGCAAGCTTTTCAAGCATATAGATCTTTTGTATTAAGTGAGACCACCCTATTGCTGCAGCATGCCGATCATCCTGCAATCTAAAACTGCGCCTTTTATCAGGATACACCCGGGTTGGAAATGAATTTGCAGATATTGTGGCGCATCAAGGGTAAAACTTCAAGAAAAAACAAAAACCCCCGGCAGTTTTGGAAAAATTCAGGGCTGTTTTCCTGCACAACCGTCGAGGGTTTGAAAAGAAAACTTCCTTTTATCTCCTTTGTTTATGAATATTTTTTAAGGTTGCCTGTTTGAGAATAAATATTTGACAAAACAGGTGGTTTGGATTTATTACGAGGGGTAATCGTGTCTCGGGGCTGGCGGATGGTTCATACCGGCACCATTATCTCATCTCAGGATCAAGCAAAATCTGAGAGGTTAAAGTAAATGCATTTAAAAAACAATTTCTATCTCTGCAGGAATTTAGGCGAAATAGAACAGATCTGCAAGAATGCATTTAAAACGATAACACGAAGGATGTTTCTACATTGGAAAGCTACACCATTGAATCAAGTAAGAAAAAGAGCAGGCTTCCGGCCCGGCTGGATTTTCTCCAGAGTGGTACCGGTCTTGTTCTAGGCCTGTTCGTGTGGGTGCATATGGTTTTAGACGCCAGTATCATCCTTGGACCGAGAGCCTTTAACTGGGTGTCCAAAAACATGGAACTGGCATTTTTATCCGACACCGGGCATGGCTATCCCATTGCCGTCTTTTTCGCCGTATTCATTGTGTTTTTCTTGTTTATCGTTCATGCGCTGCTATGGATTAGGAAATTTCCCATCTCCTGGAAACAGCACCGTATCATAAAAGACCAGATGGCCATGATGAGACATCAGGATACCAATTTATGGTATATACAGGTCCTGACCGGTTTTATTATGCTTTTTGCAGGTCCTGTTCATCTTTACACCATGCTTACCCATCCGGGTTCCATTGATCCCTACCTGTCCGCCGGCAGGGTGCTGGGTGGCAATATGTGATTTATTTATCTGATCCTGCTGGTGTGCGCCGTGCTTCACGGCAACATCGGCCTTTATCGGCTGTGCATGAAATGGGGTTGGTTCCAGGGGGGTGACTATCGACGTGCCAGAGAAAATCGAGCAAAATTGAAAAATTTGCGAAACAAGCTGATTATTGTTTTTTTGTCTGCAGGGCTTCTCGCTCTTTTGGTTTTTGTGATTATCGGCCTGCGCTATAAAGATGATAACCCCCATCAGTCCACCACCAGGGCCCAGACCTATGGGGCTGAGCCTGCAGCGGAGCGTGCGTTCCATCAAGCGCTGCCTGACACTCAAGTCGTTCATGAACAGGCCGCTTCCTCCCCCATCGAAGAAAGCATGCCCAATGACAGTGCCCCTGTGGTCCGGGAGTTTGAAGCTGCCCACGAAAAAGTGGTAGATGATCCGGGCGATCTCCAGCTATGAATCCAGAAAGAACTCCAGGAAGGAATCCAGGAAGACGCTGCAGGTGATGATGACGCAGCCCATGAGGCACTCATCGAAGAAGCCGGGCCTTCGGAATCCGAAGAATACGCCCCCGAAGGGGAAATCCACCACATGATTGAAGGCGGTCATAGTCCAGAAGAAACACTCTAAGAAAGGGAACGCCCAATGAATATCATATATACGGATTCACTTGTTATCGGTGGCGGTTTGGCAGGGCTTCGCGTGGCCATTGCAGCCAAGCAGAGGGGCTATGATTCCATTATTCTATCTTTGGTGCCTGCCAAACGGTCCCACTCTGCTGCGGCCCAGGGCGGCATGCAGGCAAGCCTTGGCGCCTGTGCCAAAGGCGAAGGGGATGATGAAGATATCCACTTTGAAGATACGGTTAAGGGGTCTGATTGGGGGTGTGACCAGGATGTCGCCAGAATGTTTGTTAACACGGCGCCCAAAGCCATCCGACAGCTTTCAGCCTGGGGCGTTACCTGGTCGAGGGTCAGGGGCGGTGACGAGGAAGTAATTATTGACGGCAGCAAGCAGATCATCACTGAAAAGCATGAGGCCCACGGCCTGATCACAGCCCGGAGTTTCGGCGGCACCCAAAAATGGCGCACCTGTTTTACCGCCGACGGTACCGGTCACACCATGCTTTATACTATGGGCAACAAGGCCACCCAGATGGAGATCCCCGTCCATGAAAGGAAAGAGGCCATTGCCCTGGAAACGGGCATTGCCGCCCTGGGGAATATGGAAGCGGTGCAGTTCCATCCCACCGGTATTGTACCTGTGGGTATTCTGGCCGGCGAAGGATGCCGGGGGGATGGCGGCCTGCTCCGGGATAGGAACGGCTACCGGTTTATGCCCGACTATGAGCCCGATAAAAAAGAGTTGGCCTCTCGCGATGTTGTGTCCAGGCGCATGATTGAGCACATACGAAAGGGCAAAGGGGTCCAGTCTCCCTACGGTGATCATCTCTGGCTGGACATCAGCCTTTTGGGCAGCAAGCATATTGAAAAGAACCTGCGCGAAATCAAAGAGATCTGCGAATACTTTCTGGGTATTGATCCGGTTTCGGAATACATCCCTGTCAGACCCACCCAGCATTACGCCATGGGCGGGGTCAGAACCAAAGCCACGGGCGAAAGCCCGACCCTTAAGGGGCTGTTTTCGACCGGTGAAGCCGCGTGCTGGGACCTGCACGGATTTAATCGCCTGGGTGGCAACTCTGTTGCTGAAACCGTTGTGGCCGGCATGATCGTCGGTGAATTTGTGGCGGACTATTGTGCTGCCAGCAGCCTGACTATATCCACCGCAACCATTGAACACTTTATGAACCGTGAGGAAAAAAAGATTGGAGACCTGCTCACCCGGGAATATGGAGAAAACCCGTTCCGGTTGAAAGCTGAAATGCAGAAGATTATGATGGACAAGGTGGGGGTTTTTCGCAACGCATCGGAGCTGGAACAGCCTGTGGACGGGCTCAAAACGCTCAACCAGCGGGCAAAAAATATAGCATTGCGGAACAAAACATCTTCAGCCAGCCCCGAGCTTGTGGAAGCCATCCGGGTGCCCAAGATGATTAAATTAGCCCTGTGTGTGGCCTATGGTGCCATGCTGAGGACCGAAAGCCGGGGGGCCCATGCCCGGGAAGATTTCCCGGAAAGAAATGACCGCGACTGGCTCAAGCGCACCCTGACGTCCTGGGAGGACGACGATGCAGATTTGCCGAAAGTCACCTATGAGGCGCTGGATGCCATGAAAATGGAGCTGCCGCCGGGGGGAAGGGGATGTGGTGAGGACAAAACCATTCACCACCCGGATACGGAAAAACGCGTGGCCCAGATCGAAAAGATAAAAAATGCCAATAAAAAGGCAGACCGTTTCGAGATGCAGGAACTGCTCAATCCCACGTCCATCCCGGAAAAATTCAAAGGCAAAAACGAGCGTATCGGCAGGGGGTATAAATAATGAGCGAAAAAGGAAGACGTTTAAAATTTGAGATATGTCGGTACAACCCGCAGAAAAATGGCGACGCGCCGCGTATGGAAACCTATGAGGTCACCGAAGCCCCGGGGATGACCATTTTCATTGCATTAAACGAGATCCGGGAACAACAGGACGCCTCTTTGCAGTTTGACTTCGTCTGCCGGGCCGGGATCTGCGGTTCCTGCGGCATGGTGATCAACGGGAAACCCGATTTGGCCTGCCGGACCCTGACCTCAAAATTTGAAAATGGACAGATTACCCTGCCCCCCTGCCCGGGTTTGAGCTGATCGGTGATCTGTCCGTGAACACGGGCAAATTCATGCAGGCCATGAGCGAGCGGGTGGAATCGTGGATCCATGATATTGAAACTGACGATATGGATTTCGACCAACTGGAAGAGCGCATGGACCCCGATATCATGGATGAGGTATATGAACTGGAACGCTGCGTGGAGTGCGGGTGCTGCGTGTCTGCCTGCGCCACGAAACGTATGCGGCCCGATTTTCTGTCCGCCGTGGGTTTCATGCGTCTGGCCCGGTTTTATCTGGATCCCAGGGATAAGCGGACCGATGAAGCATTTTACGAGATCATCGGTGATGATGACGGGGTGTTCGGCTGCATGACCCTTATGGGGTGCGAGGATCACTGTCCCAAGAATCTGCCCCTTCAGACCCGGATTGCATATTTAAGACGCAGGATGGCTATGATTAAATAGGAAATTGGAAAAATATAAAAGAAAATTGGACAATTTGTTCGGACTTTTATATTAATTATTTCAAATAATGGCGGCAGGCAGCAGGCAGTTCAGATTGCTGCTTGTCAGATCTTCTAAAATAGGGAAAAACTAAAAGAGGGAAAAACGAATGGAATTTAACTATGAACCCATGTTTCCGTTAAAAAAGGATGCAACGCAATACCGCCTGTTGACCAAGGATCATGTCCGGGTCCGGGAATTTGAGGGTAAGGATGTGGTCATGGTGGAGCCCGTTGCATTGACTCTACTGGCCAAGGCTGCCTTTAAGGATGTGGCCCATCTGTACCGAGCTGAACATCTGGCGCAGGTGAGGGCCGTGATTGATGACCCTGAAAGTTCTGACAATGACCGCTATGTAGCCCTGGAGCTTTTGAAAAATGCCGTAATTTCGGCTGAAAAGGTCTATCCCATGTGTCAGGACACCGGCACCGCCATTGTTATGGGTAAAAAGGGGCAGCAGATCTGGACTTGGTCCAATGATGAGTGCGAATTGTCCAAAGGCGCCTTTGAAGCCTATACACAAAATAATTTGCGGTACTCCCAGAATGCGCCGCTCACTATGTACAAAGAAGTGAATACCAAAAACAATATGCCTGCCCAGGTGGACATCGCTGCGGTCCAGGGTGATGAATATAACTTCCTGTTCATGGCAAAAGGTGGTGGTTCTGCCAATAAAACAGCCCTGTTCCAGATGACCAAGGCCGTGCTCAATACCGAAGAGAGCCTGATTAACTTCATGCTCAAAGAAATGAAGCACCTGGGCACAGCAGCCTGTCCCCCGTATCACATCGCATTTGTTATTGGCGGAACCTCTGCAGAACTCAATCTCAAGGCTGTGAAGCTGGCTTCGGCCCGTTACCTGGATACCCTGCCCACCACGGGCAGTGAAACCGGTCATGCGTTCAGGGACATTGACCTTGAGCAAAAAGTTCTGGACCGGTCCAGGGATTTAGGCCTTGGCGCACAGTTCGGCGGCAAATACTTTGCCCTGGATATCCGGGTCGTAAGACTTCCCCGCCACGGGGCTTCCTGCCCCATCGGCATCGGCGTCTCCTGCTCAGCTGACCGTCAGATCAAGGGCAAAATCAATCGGGACGGCATTTTCCTGGAACAGTTGGTCGAAAACCCGGCAGAATACCTGCCCGCCAGCGAACCTGAAATGGCTCCTGCCGTTGAGATTGACCTGAACCGTTCCATGGATGAAATTCGCGCTGAACTGACCAAATATCCGGTATCCACCCGTCTTTCTTTGACCGGTAAAATCATTGTGGCCAGAGACATTGCCCATTCCAAGTTTATGGAACGGTATGAAAAGGGCGAGGGGCTGCCCGATTACATTAAAAATCACGTCATCTATTATGCAGGGCCTGCAAAGACACCTGAAGGCGAAGCTTCCGGATCATTCGGGCCCACCACAGCCGGCCGCATGGATCCCTATGTGCCTATTTTTCAGAAAGAAGGTGGGTCCATGGTCATGCTGGCCAAGGGCAACCGCTCTCAGATCGTTACCGATTCCTGCAAAACTTACGGCGGTTTCTATCTGGGTTCTCCTGGTGGTCCTGCCGCACGTCTGGGCAAAGATTTTATTAAAAAAGTCGAGCTGGTTGAATATGAAGAGTTGGGTATGGAAGCCGTGTGGATGATCACGGTGGAAAAATTTCCTGCGTTTATCCTTGTTGATGATAAGGGCAATGACTTTTTTAAAGGCCTGGTATAAATAGTACTTTAATATTCAATTTGTTTTTAAAGTCAAACAGGACAGACAGGGCTGCCGGATCTATTTAAGGTGTCTGTCTGTCCTGTTTCCATCTGGAAAGGGGGGAATATATGGAAGTCATTCTGCTGATGGCCTCAACGGTGGACGGTAAGATTGCCAAGAACTCCGGCCAGCTTGTCGACTGGACCGGCAAAGCCGATAAAAAATATTTTGTGGAACTGACCAAAAAGTCAGGTGCCATGATTATGGGATCAAAAACCTATGACACCATTGGCAAACCCCTTCCGGAACGACTTAATGTTGTCATGACCCGGGATAAATCCAGGCAAAGTGATCAGGACAACCTGATATTTACGGATCTGCCCCCGGCTAAGATTCTTGAAGATCTTGAACGCAAGGGATATACCAGTGCGGCCCTGATTGGCGGAGCCACGGTCAACACGTTGTTTGCCCGTGACAATTTGATCACCCAGGTGCACTTGACCTTGGTGCCCCGGCTCTTTGGTTCAGGGCTGTCCCTATTTGCCCCACCCCTTGATCTTGACATAGGCCTGAGGTTTGAGTCCAGTCAGGATATGGGAAACGGGCATCTGCTGCTCATTTATTATGTGGAAACCCATGAAAAATAGTGTAGTCACAACTAAGAAAAAAAATTTCGTTGTTCGTTTTTTGGAGTGGATCGCAAAGGGCACCCAGAAGGCGAACCAACAGGGCCGTGGCCCCTGCAAATCCTGAGCCCCGAGAAAATGACCGGCCCGGTGGGCCGCATATTGTTTCGGGGTGTGAAAAAAAAGGAGTGCTTAATAATGCAAAATAAAATAAGAATACAGATTTTAGCCGCCTGGTGCGGGCTAATTTTCCTGTGTATTGGACTGGTGTGGGTTCTGCCCTCTGGGGCCCCTACCAAGGAAATGGTTTTTAAACTGGATCAGTTCATTGATCCCGAAACCTGCGGGGCGTGTCATGATGAGATTATGGCCCAGTGGCAAAATTCCATGCACCACCTTTCCCATAAAGACCCGGTTTATACCCGGGTGGCAAAATTTTACCTCCAGGGCCTGACCGAAGCCGGTCATATTGCTGAGGCCGAGTCATGCGTGAAGTGCCATACCCCTGTGGGATATGTTACCGGTTTTCCCAAAAAAGTGTCTGATGAGTTTTCACAAATTGAGGGAATTGCTGCTCAGGGTATCCAATGTGACTATTGCCATGTGGCCGTAGATATAACCAAGATGTACAACAACGGACTGGTCTTATCACCCGGCCAGGGCGAGGATGATCCCGGTATCAAGTATGGGCCCTTTGACGATACTGAACCTGAGTTTCACGATGCCGCGTTTTCAAAACTGCATACCGATTCAAAAATTTGCGGTACCTGCCATGATGTTAAACATGTGGCCTTTGGCACCGACCTTGAAACCACATACACGGAGTGGGAAAACGGCCCGTACAACAGTCCTGATCCTGAAAAGCATGTCTCCTGCCAGGGGTGTCATATGTACCAGCGGCCGGGAGTGCCTGCCACAGGGTCCACGCCGCGGCCCGAAAACCCGGGCAGTGCCACACCAGACGCAAAACAGCGGCCCCATATCTTTACCCACTATTTTGTGGGCGCCAATTCCGGTTTGCCCCAGATGTTTTCCGACAAAGAGAAATCCGCCATGGCTGTGGCGCGCCTGAGGCATGCGGCTGAAATTTCCCTGGAGATGGAAAAAGAAAACACCGCCCGGGTGGTGGTCTCCAATACAGGTGCCGGACACAGCCTGCCCACAGGATTAGCTGATATGCGCCAGGTATGGATTGAACTCACCTTGACGGACAAGGATGGCAACATCGTATACCAGACCGGTGTGCTCGATAAAAACAATGAGCTGCCGGAAAATACGGTGATATTTAATACCATTTTTGGGGACGGCAAAGGCAACCCTGTCATCAACATTGCCAAAGCCAAGGAAATTTTGTCAGACACCCGGATTCCTGTAGGCAAAAGTGCGTCCCGTTTATTTGCATTAAATCCCGCACCCCGACGCGGGTACACATTGACCGCACGCCTGCTGTACCGGTCCATGCCGCAGAAAATTCTTAATCAGTTGCCCGGAGAGCCTCTCGGGCCTTTGCCGGTGGTGGAGATGGCTGCGGTACGGAAAGAATTTTAATGCATTTGTTCGATATTTTTGTCATTTCAATCGGACTGGCCATGGATGCCTCGGCGGTATCCATGGCTGCTGCGGCCTGCGGGTATGCACAAGGCCCGCGGGCCGTGTTCCGTTTGGCCTTTCATTTTGGTCTGTTCCAGTTCATGATGCCGGTGGTCGGGTGGTTTCTGGGTACCGTATTTGTGTCATATGTCCGAGCCGTGGACCACTGGATCGCTTTTGGTCTTTTGGTCTTTGTGGGCGGGCGCATGGTTTGGGAAGGTTTCTCCCATGCCGAAGAGTGCCTTCACAGGGATCCTTCCAAGGGCTTTACCATGGTCATGCTCAGTGTTGCCACCAGCATTGATGCCCTGGCCATCGGCCTGGGGCTGGCCGTGATGGATGTCAATATCTGGTACCCTTCAGCGCTTATTGGTATCATTACCTGTGCCATGTCCGTAGCCGCCATATACATCGGAAAACGCCTGGGGGCGGCCCTCGGCAGCCGGATGGAGATTGTAGGCGGAATCATTTTGATTGCTCTTGGCTTAAAAATTCTGATTCCCGCGCTTTTTGGCGCGGCTTAATTTTTAAACAGATGAAAACAACCCATAAGCACTATATCTGCAATGCCGCAAAAATGGCCGCGCTGGCTGACCACAGTGTCCGTCTTGTGGTGACATCGCCTCCCTATCCCATGATTGAGATGTGGGATGAAATTTTTAGCCGCCAGGACGGAAAAATAGAAAAAGCCCTTGAAAAATCCGATGGAGCCCTTGCCTTTGAACTCATGCACCAGGTGCTGGACCAGGTCTGGAAAGAGGTATTCCGGGTACTTTCACCCGGTGGATTTGCCTGTATCAATATCGGTGATGCCACGCGTACCCTGGAGGATAATTTTGGCCTTTACCCCAACCATGCCAGAATATTAAATGCGGCCCAGGCATTAGGATTTACCGCCTTGCCCTGCATATTATGGCGAAAGCAGACCAATGCGCCCAACAAGTTCATGGGATCGGGCATGCTGCCGGCCGGGGCCTATGTTACGTTAGAGCATGAATATATTCTTATTCTAAGAAAGGGGGGAAAACGTGAATTTACATCTCCTGCCGCCAAGGAAAACCGACGGCAAAGCGCATTTTTCTGGGAAGAGCGCAACCAGTGGTTTTCAGACATCTGGATGGATCTTAAAGGCATCCGCCAGGCCATGGGAAAACAAAAGAGCCGCAACCGCAGCGGTGCCTTCCCCTTTGAACTGGCCTATCGCCTGATTAACATGTATTCCGTGAAACAGGATCTTGTTCTGGACCCGTTTCTGGGTACGGGCACCACAATACTTGCGGCCATGGCTGCCGGGCGCAATTGTGCAGGATATGAAATCGACCCCACTCTTTTGGAAAATTTTTACGATAAATGTAATAATTCGCTTGGCCAGTTTTCATCGGTCATTCAGCAACGCATAGATTTTCATAATGAATTTGTCCAGGGGCGCCTGGACGCCGGAAAACCCATCAAGTATGAAAATACGCATTATGGATTTCCCGTGATAACGAACCAGGAAAAAGAGATAGTATTCAGTATTCCGGTATCTGTTGAGCAACAGGATGATGAGAGTCTGGTTGTCAATTATGCTCTCCCGTCCAGGGAAACCTCGAATGTCTTGGCTGGAGCTACAAATACCCCAACTGTGGCCGGAACCTGTGGCGCAACGTCCCGGGCCGGCGGGCTTTTATTTCCGGACTTTGATCCCGGTCATTGACGTCTCTTGTTTTCAATGTGTTATGAAATTTCACTGAACGATTTGCCCAGTTTCGCTATGGGCGGATAAGCTTTCCAGAAACCTTCATTTTCCCTGAAATCAGGCAAATTCGAATCGACACCCATACTGCCACCGGCCGTTATAAAAAGTACGTCTGCATCTTTAATTTATGTGACTGGGCAAACTTGAAATAACACAGAACGCCATTATTCTTTACAAATGGGCGGGATGGCGGATATTATAATACATAATTTCCCAGGTCGATATTTGATCATTTAAACAAGACGCGTGAAACCAAAAAAGGAGAACATTTATGGGATCTATTACACTTGGCGGAAATCCGGTAACTTTGGCAGGTACTTTTCCCAAAATCGGTGAAAAGGCAAAAGATTTTAACCTGGTGGG
>NZ_JBFXHE010000039.1:0-19626 GCF_050177295.1 Desulfobacter sp. | reverse complement strand
CAGGATTTCTCTGGGTATCAAACAGACCGTTGAGAATCCCTGGGAAGTCATTTCCCAGAAATATCCCGTGGGCACCATCATTGAAGGAAAAATCAAAAACATTACCGAATTCGGTCTTTTTATCGGTATTGATGATGACATTGACGGCCTGGTTCACATCTCTGATATTTCATGGACCAAACGGATCAAACATCCTTCTGAAATTTACAAGAAAAACGATACCATCCAGGCGGTTGTACTTGATATTGACAAAGCCAATGAAAGATTCTCCCTGGGTATCAAGCAGACCCAGGTGGATCCCTGGGAAACAGTTGCCGAACGTTATGACGTGGGCAAGGAAATTTCCGGTGTCATCACCAATCTCACCGATTTCGGCGTGTTTGTAGAGCTTGAAGAAGGCATTGAAGGGCTGGTTCATGTATCTGAAATCAGCAAGGAAAACATCAAGAGCCCCAAAGAGCATTACCAGATCGGCGAAACCATTACTGCCAAGGTAATGAATATTAATTCCGATGAAAGACGGATCGGCCTGTCCATCAAGCGTCTGAACGAAGATGATGATGACAGCAGATACCTTGAAGAAATTGCAAAAAGTTCCAAACCTGCTGCATCCGCATTTGGAGAGATGCTGAGAAACAACATCCAGGAAAAACTGGAAGCGGAGAAAAAAGAAAACGAGTAATGCCTGTCTGACAGGCATCAGGATTGGATTTTTTAAGTTTTCAAGGCCGGACTGATCCTCTACAGGACATCCGGCCTTTATAGTTTCCAATTATAAAATTAAGGAATAAACCCGCATGTTTGCAAGACGCCATCCTTTTTTGTTTTTTCTTTGTGTTATCTGTGCCTGTTTTACCTTTGGCCTGGTTGCCGTGTCCGGTATCGCCGTTCTGGGAGCCTTTATCGTCAATAATGAGATCAGCGGTGTCATCTCTTCCTCTCCTGGCAATATCGGCGTGGTTGAGGTGACAGGGCCTATTGTCTCTTCAAAGAAAATTATTCTGGATCTTAAGGCGTTCAGGGATGATGATGCCATTAAGGCGATTGTTTTAAGGATTGACAGTCCCGGAGGCGGAATCGGGCCTTCCCAGGAAATCTACCGGGAACTGATGAAGACCCGCGCTGCAAAAACCGTGATCGCTTCCATGGGTTCTGTTGCAGCATCCGGGGGATATTATATCGCATGTGCAGCCCAGGGTATTGTCGCAAATTCCGGTACCATCACAGGATCCGTCGGCGTAATCATGGAGTATGCCAATCTTGAACAGATCGCTAAAAAGATCGGGATCGCCCCTGTGATCATAAAAAGCGGTGAATATAAGGACATGGGGTCCCCCATGCGGGAACTTAAAAGCAGTGAAAAACAGCTGTTTCAAAATCTTGTGGATGAACTCCACGCCCAGTTCGTGTCCGATGCGGCTGCTGCCAGGAATATGGAGACCGGTGTTATGGCCAAACTGGCTGACGGCAGGGTTTACACCGGGCAGACCGCCATGAAACTCAACCTTGTTGATCGTATCGGCAACATGGATGATGCGGTTCAGTGGGCCGGACAGAAGGCCGGCATTGAAGGAGAGCTGACCCCGGTTTATCCCAAAGAGGATAAAATGACACTGTTCAAAAAACTGGCTGAAATCCTGTTCCAGGATGTTAACCTTGGTGCCAGGCTTTCCGAACAGTTCAGATATTTTTTTAATTAAGTCTACTCAAAAATCTCAACCTCCCCTGCACCATACCTGATCACCTCGGGTTCATCCTCAACCAGGGAAATCACGGAAGATGGGGTGTTGGGCACAGGGCCGCCATCCAGGACCATGTGCAGCCTTGCATCGAAATAATCATGGAGCAGGGATGCATCTTCAAACACGTCTCCGTCTGGATCCGTGGCCGAGGTTGAAATAATGGGATTTCCCAGTTCCCGGGCAAGGCTTATGGCGATCTGATTGGCCGGGACCCTGATGCCAGCGGTTTTTCTTTTGGTCAGCATAATCCTGGGCACCATTTTTGATCCGGGGAGAATAAAGGTATAAGGACCCGGCAGCAAACGTTTCATGTGGCGGTAGGCCATATTGGATACCTTGGCATACAGGGCGATATCTTTCAGGTCCGGACAGATGAAGCTGAAAGGCTTGGTTTTATCCCGCTGCTTGATCAGGTATATTTGTTCAATGGCTTTTTTATTCATGATATCGCAGCCGATACCGTAAAAAGTGTCTGTGGGATAGGCAATGATACCGCCTTTCTTGAGACTGGCCACAGCCATGGATATGATTCGCGCCTGGGGTGTATGGGGATTAACATTATATAACATGGGTTGCCTCCTATAACGCGGAATATCCGATTTTAATCGCCAAAGCAGATGCCAAGGGTTCTGGCCGTCATGATCAGCTCCCCGTCAGGATCAACGCTGCGTATTCTGTTTACGGCATCTTTTAAATCTACACTTCCCATCATTCCGCTGGGCTTGAGTGCGACCATCTTACCAAAATTTTCTTTGGCTGCCATATGCACCGCCTGAACCCCGAACCGGGTGCATAACTGCCTGTCCCAGTGGGTGGGCTGGCCCCCGCGCTGGAGATGGCCAAGCACCACGCACCGGCTCTCTTTGCCGGTCTTTTCCTGAATTTCTTCGGCAATTGCATAACCAATGCCGCCAAAACGGACTTCCCTGTCTGTTTTGTCATTGTCGGACACCACCATGGTGTCGTCAAGTTTTGCGCCCTCAGCCACAATGACAATGGTGAATAATTTTCCTGTGGCTTCCCGGGACCTGATTTTTTTTTCAATGGCTGTCATGTTAAATTTTATTTCAGGAATCAGAATAACATCTGCGCCCCCGGCAAGCCCGGCATAGACGGCGATCCAGCCGGCGTACCGGCCCATGACCTCAAGCACCATGACCCGGTTATGGCTCTGGGCAGTTGAATGCAGCCGGTCAAGGGCATCCACGGCGCAGGCCACGGCCGTGTCAAATCCAAAGGTCTGCTGGGTGGCATCCAGGTCATTGTCAATGGTCTTGGGTACACCGATGACAGGCAGCCCTGATTCATGCATCTGCAGGGCTGTGGTCAGGGTGCCGTCCCCGCCGATGACCACAAGCGCTTTCAGGTCTAAGGCTTCTGAATTCTGCCGTACCTGGGCCATAAGATCCTCTGGGATTTTTCGGGTTTCACCCTGGCCGGTTTTTGATGAAAATCTGCCGGAATTTGCAGTGCCCAGAATGGTGCCGCCGCGAATAAGAAGCCCGTCCATATCCTGGATGGTGAGCGGGTCTGCCTGAACCGGTGTTAAAAGCCCGTCAAAACCGCCCCGGATGCCTATGGTCGTAAACCCCTGTATGTCACCGGCTTTTACAATGGCCCGGATCACTGCATTCAGTCCGGGACAGTCTCCTCCCCCTGTTACTACGCCAATTTTTTTTCCCATCTCTTAATCCTTGCAAATGCTCATATAGCCCATATAGCCCATATCTGATATAGTCCTATGATTGAATTTATCGAATTTGCCTCACGGTGCTATATCAGATAATTAGTAATGAAACAAATAAATTAGATTTAATCATTAGATTAAATAAAATTGATAAGGTTACTTGTGACTTGAAATCTGTAAACTTTAAAAAGAAATTAACACGCCTTTTTTTTGTTCTGCTTGGGGTCACGCTTGTGTACCAGACAGGCCGGACTTTTTTTTTAAAACAGGAGTGGCAGGCCAGAAATTGTGCATATGAGATGGTCAAACTGCTGTTTCCCGACGCCTGGGACAGGGCATGTGATCAGTACGGGCTGTTTTGTTTTAACGGGTCTGAAAAACCCATGCAAAAATGTACTGGTGTTGTGGAATCCGGCAGTATTATTCTTATTCACGGTCTTGATGAACCCGGCTTGATCTTTGAACCGCTTGCGTTGGCCCTTCACCGGAAAGGGTATCTGGTGCTGTTTTTCTTCTACCCGGATGATCAGAGGATTGATGCCTCATCACGACTGTTATTCAATAATTTGTCATCCTTATCCCTTGCAGGCCCTGTTGTGCTTGTGGGACACAGCATGGGCGGACTTGTGGCAAGGCATATGCTGGTTGATCCCGTCATTGATTATGCCGGGGCCAGGGCCAGGACCAAGGTCCCTGAAATCAGTGATTTGATCATGGTTGGAACCCCGAACCACGGGGCGTTCCTTTCAAGATTCAGGCTTTTCATGGAGATACGGGAACAATGCCTGCTTGCCTCTGATCACCGGTGGCACAGGCTTTCTGGGTTTATTGACGGAACCGGAGCTGCCGGCATTGATCTGCTGCCGCAATCCGAGTTTATGAGACATCTGAACAGTCTGCCTTATCCTGGAGACGTACATTGTCATATGATCGCAGGACATATCTTTCCTTTTCCGGTGAACATGCCTGAGCAATTTCAGATGACCGGTAACCAGACCCTTGAAGGTTTACTGTTATCAGAAAAAAATTATTTTCTGTCAGTGCTGGGCAAGGCAGGCCTTTTGATCGGAGACGGTCTTGTTTCCATAAATTCCTCCGTTCCTTTTAATGTGCCTGTCACCCTTGTGAAAGGAAACCATAAAACCATGCTTGCTAACTGTTTTTCCGGCAGTTCCCGGATTCCCCCTGCCATTCCTGTGATACTGGATATTCTGGAACTATAATCCGGGGAGCTTTCTAAACTTTTCATTTTTTAATTTAACAGACCAAAGGGCCTAAAATCAGTTGTTTGGCGGTTAGAATGAAATCACCGTGTATTTCCCGGGGAATGACCTTGTAAAAGGTTCATAATTTTGGTAAAAGGGCATGTTTATATACTGTACTTTTAATCATTATTGGCCAGCCCTTTCACCTTTTTAACGTGACGGCTGGCCTTTAAAGTATAAATAAACACCTTTCCTTTCTGGAGGATTCTCATTATGTCCAATATATTACCAGAGCAAGGGCTCTCTTTTGATGATGTGCTCCTGCTTCCCGATTATTCAGCCATCCTGCCTGACCAGGTGTCCACGCGCACCCGTCTGACCAAGGAACTTGAACTCAGCATTCCCATTGTCAGTGCGGCCATGGATACGGTGACCGAATCGGATACCGCCATCAGCATGGCCCGGGCCGGAGGCCTGGGATTTATCCACAGAAACTTGAGTATTGCCGAGCAGGTGGTTGAAGTGGACCGGGTTAAAAAAAGTGAAAGCGGCATGATTGTTGACCCTGTGACAGTTCATCCCGATGCCACCATTTCCGATGTGCTGGGAATCATGGCCAAATACCGGATTTCAGGTATCCCTGTTGTGGAAGACGATAAGCTGGTTGGCATTGTGACCAACAGGGATCTTCGTTTTGAAACCCAGCTGGAGAAACCGGCCAGGGAAGTGATGACCAGTGAAAACCTGGTGACAGTGCCTGAAAAATGCACCCTGGAAGAATCTAAAAGCATGTTGCATAAACACAGGATTGAAAAACTTTTGGTGGTGGATCCCCAGGGTAAACTAAAAGGACTGATCACCATCAAGGATATTGAAAAGATAAGAAAATATCCCAATGCCTGCAAAGATTCTTTGGGACGCCTGAGAGCCGGTGCCGCCATTGGTGTGGGTTCCGATATGATGGAGCGGGTGGAAGCCCTTCTGGCTGCCGGAGCCGATGCCCTGGTCATTGATACCTCCCATGGCCATTCCCAAAATGTGATCAGTGCGATTCAACGTATCAAGGCGGCGTTTCCCGCCTGCCAGCTCATTGCCGGCAATGTGGCCACCGAGGCCGGGGCAAAAGCGTTGATTGACGCAGGTGTTGATGCCGTTAAAATCGGTATTGGTCCGGGTTCCATATGCACCACCCGTATTGTTGCAGGTGTTGGTGTGCCCCAGCTCACTGCTGTGATGAACTGTGCCGATATCTCAAAAAAAACCGGCGTTCCCCTGATTGCCGACGGCGGGATCAAATTTTCCGGAGATGTCTCCAAAGCCCTGGGGGCCGGTGCCCATTCCGTTATGCTGGGCAGCCTTCTGGCCGGCACCAAAGAAAGCCCCGGCGAAATCGTCATCTACCAGGGCCGCTCATATAAAGCCTACCGCGGCATGGGGTCTGTGGAAGCCATGAAAAAGGGCAGTTCCGACAGATATTATCAGAAAGATACCGGTAAAAATGAAGAATTGGTTCCAGAGGGCATTGTGGGCCGGATTCCCTACCGGGGAACCATCCGCGAGAATATTGTCCAGATGATTGGCGGGCTTAAGGCCGGCATGGGATATCTTGGGGCCGCTACCATTAGCGACCTGCACCAGAAGGCAAAATTTGTCCGGATCACTGCGGCCGGATTAAAGGAAAGCCATGTCCATGACGTTGTCATCACCAAGGAAGCACCCAACTACAGAGTGGAAAGCAATTAAATGCCCATGACTGGTAATCAGATCGATAATCAGGATATACCGTTTTATCATCTGCATCTTCACACCGAGTACTCCCTGCTTGACGGGGCCATCCGGCTAAACGACCTGATGAAAAGATGTACGGAATATGGCATGGATGCCGTGTCAATTACAGACCACGGCACCATGTTCGGTGTGGCTGAGTTTTATGAAAAAGCCCACAAAGCAGGCATTAAACCCATAATAGGCTGCGAAGTCTATGTCGCGCCCAGAACCTTAAATGACAGGACCCAGCTGGATCGAAAAGGGTTAAGCCATCTGGTGCTTTTAGCCAAGGACAGGGAGGGATACACCAACCTTTGCAAACTGGTGTCCGTGGCCCAGCTCAAGGGCTTTTATTTTAAGCCCAGAATCGACAAAGCACTGCTGGCCGAATATGCCAAGGGCCTTGTGGGGCTTTCCGCCTGCCTGAAAGGGGATATTCCCCAGGCCATTCTGGCAGGGGACCAGGCAAAAGCAGATGATTTGGCACGATTTTATCTTGATACCCTGGGAGAGGGGAATTTTTTCCTTGAAGTTCAGGAAAACGGAATGAATATCCAGCGCCGTTTAAATAACGGCCTGCTTGACATGAGCAAGCGTCTTTCCATTCCCATGGTGGCCACTAATGACTGCCATTACCTGTCCAATGGCGATGCCAAAGCCCATGAAATCCTTTTATGCATCCAGACCGGCGATACCTTTGACAATGCCGACCGGTTTAAATTTGATTCGGACCAGCTATATTTTAAATCCGGACAGGAGATGGCCGATTCCCTTGGCCATTTTCCCGGTGCCATTGCCAATACAAAGCTGATCGCAGATATGTGCCAGGTTGATTTCGGCAAGAAGACCTATCATTTTCCCCGGTATGACCTTGGCGATGGACTGTCCGAGGACGAACTGTTTAAAAAGCTTGCCATGTCAGGGTTTGAAGAACGCCTTGCCAGAATCAAGGAAAAGCGTCCCGACATTGATGAACAGGTCTACAGGGACCGGATTAAGTACGAGATTGACATTATTCTTAAAATGGGCTTTCCCGGCTATTTTCTCATTGTGGCCGACTTTATCAGTCATGCACGGAAAATCGGGGTGCCGGTGGGGCCGGGGAGGGGGTCTGCGGCCGGTTCCATGGTGGCCTATGCCATGGGGATTACAGCCCTTGATCCCATTGAGCATGGGCTGATTTTTGAACGGTTTTTAAACCCGGCCCGTATCTCTATGCCTGATATTGACGTGGATTTCTGCATTGAGGGTAGGGAACATGTTTATGATTATACGGTTCAGCGTTACGGCGGACCCGAATATGTGTGTCAGATCATCACCTTTGGAAAGCTCAAAGCCAAGGCTGTGATCCGGGATGTGGGAAGGGCCTTGGGCGTTCCCCTTTCCGAAGTGGATGAAGTCGCCAAAATGATACCTGACACGGCCAAAAATTTAAAAAAGGCATTGGAAGAGGTGCCGACCATCCGGGATAAATGCAACGAAACCGACGTCAAAGCCCAGATGCTGGACGTTGCCATGCTGCTCGAAGGCTTGCCCCGGCATGCATCCACCCATGCCGCAGGGGTTGTGGTTTCCGACAAACCACTGTGCGAATATCTGCCGCTGTTCAAGGGAAAAGACGGTGAAACCATAACCCAGTTTGACATGAACTACACTGAAAAACAGGGTCTGGTAAAATTTGATTTCCTTGGGCTTCGCAACCTGACCGTTATTAAAAACTGTCTTGCCTTGATCGAAAAACAGGGCAAGACCGCGCCGGATCTGCTTCACCTTGATTATTCAGATCAAAAGACCTTTGAACTTTTGCAGAATTCCGATACCACCGGGGTATTCCAGCTTGAAAGTTCGGGTATGAAGGAGCTGATCTCCCGGCTGAAACCGGCCAGTTTTTCAGATATTGTGGCCCTTGTGGCCCTTTACCGGCCAGGCCCTTTGGATTCGGGTATGGCGGATAACTATGTGGAACGAAAGCATGGCCGGGAACCTGTGGTATATCTGTTTCCCGAATTGGAGCCTGTGCTTGAAGAGACCTACGGGGTCATCCTGTACCAGGAGCAGGTCATGAAGATAGCCGGGGTCATTGCCAATTACAGTATGGCCCAGGCAGACGGGCTTCGAAAGGCCATGGGAAAAAAGATTGCCGCCATGATGGAGGAGCACCGGACCCTTTTTATGAAGGGGGCCCGGGAAAACGGCCATGATCCCCAGAAGGCTGAAGAGCTTTTTAACCTCATGGAGAAATTCGGCGGCTATGGTTTTAACAAGTCCCATTCAGCCGCCTACGCCCTGATTGCCTTTCAGACAGCATTTCTTAAAGCCCATTTCCCCGTCGAATTCATCGCGGCCCTGATGACGTCCGAACGCAGCAACTCCGATGCGGTGCTCAAATACATGGATGAATGCAAAGCCCATAACATCAAGGTACTGCCCCCGGATGTCAACCAGAGCGACGCTTTTTTCAATGTGGATAATGAGTGTATCCGTTTTGGCCTTGCTGCCATTAAAGGTGTGGGAGAGGCTGCCATTGAATCTATTGTGGAAAACTGTGAAAAGGATGGAGTGTATACCAGCCTTTATAATTTCTGCGAACGGGTGAACCTGAGCAAGGCCAATAAAAAAGTGCTTGAAGGCCTGATTAAATGCGGGGCGTTTGACTCCACCGGGAACAAACGCGCCCAGATGATGGCCGTGCTTGAGGATGCCCTGGACCATGGATCCAGAATCCAGAAGGAAAAGGCCGATGCCCAGATGGATCTGTTTGCCGATTCAGGTGTAGGTATTTGCCTTCCCTCCAGTATTCCGAAAATGCCTGACATGGACGAGTGGGAAGGCAAGGTTTTGCTGGAGCTGGAAAAAGAAGCGTTGGGGTTTTACATCACCGGACACCCCATGGATGATTACGCGGATATCATACGCAAATTTGCCAGTGTTAACACGGTTACCCTTCAAGATGTTGAAAATGAAAAGATGGTCCGCATCGGCGGGAACCTGAAGGTCCAGAAAATTCACACGACCAAAAAAGGGGACTTGATGGCCTTCTGTAACATTGAGGACCAGTATTCAACCGTGGAACTGATTGTATTTCCAGATCTTTATGCCATGACCCATACGTTTTTGTCCCAGGAGCAGGTTGTCATTGTTGAGGCGCAAGTCCAGAAAAAAGAGAATGCGGTCAAGCTGGTGGGTGAAGAAATTGTGCCTGCAACCCAGGCCGAAACCCTTTGGGCTGCCGGTATTGTCATGCAGGTGGATGCGCAGCTTCATGGACCTGATGTGTTTGATCAGCTCAAACCCGTGATCGAACGGTATCCTGGCAATTGTGTATCCTTGTTCAACATTCACATTGATTCGGAACATCCCGATGTGATGGTCAAGTTATCAGATGAGTATAAGTCCGATGCCTGTCCCGGCTTTTTTCAGGAGATTGAAACCATCCTTGGCCCCGGCACCATTGAAACCAGATGCGCCCCTGTCAAAGACAAGGTGAAAAAGAAAAAACACTGGCCCGGAAAACAAGTCACCTGATGTCCGGATTTACAAATACAGTGCCTGGGTTTTCGATTTGCAGTCGGCTTACCACACGGACCACGCCGTCAATACTTTTGACCAGATCCTGGGCCATGCGGTGCTGGTATGTATCGGCTACCCAGCCATCCAGATAGACTACCCCATGGAGAACCTTTACGTGGATACCCGTATCATTCACCATGTCATCGGACATGAATTTGGATTTTATCCTGGCCATGAGCACTGTATCACTGACAAAGGCGATGGGTGACCGGGCCCTTTGTTTTGTGTCGGATTGATAGTACACCGGTGGTCCGGTATCCGTATTTTGGGAAGCACAGCCGGGGGACAAGATACAAGGAACTAGAAACAAGATACAGGAAACAAGAGGGATAAGCGCCTGGGGCGCCCATTTAGCCCTACATGTTGGTGTCTTTAGTTTCATTGTTTATTGTGGGCTCCCGGCCCATGTGGTTATTCAAAATCGTCCAGATCAAGGTTGTCAAGATCGGAAAGGTCCATATCCTTTAGCAGATCATCTTCATCAGGAATGCTGTTTTCGTCAATCACAACAGGTTGTCTCGCATTGTGGCCTGCAGTGATTCCGGTTCTTGCAACAGTGTTGAATTCCTCTTGTTCATCCTTGTCGTGATCTTTAAAAAATCCTGTAATTCCAATAAAAAACAGGTACCCCAGGCCAGCCATATTCAGAAGGATGAGAATTGTTCCCACGATGTTTTTAATCAGCACGCTTTGCTTTTTCCCGTTAATATTTGACGATGGGGACTTAAGTGTTTATATATAATATTTAATTTTGTGGCAAGAATAAACCTAAATAGTGCAAGAAAAATGATGCAGGAAAATTTAAAGGTTTTTGTATGAGTTGGCTTGGAAAAATGATAGGCGGCACCATAGGACTGGCCCTGGGCGGTCCTCTGGGTGCTGTGGCAGGGGCTGCATTCGGCCACGCTTTTGTGGACAGAAGAGAGGATGAATATTTACGTTCCATTCCGGGCAGCAAGCGGCCGGGTCTGTCTTCCAACGAAGAGGCCCAGCTTGTTTTCTTTACTGCTGCCTTTTCCATGCTGGCTAAAATCAGCAAAGCAGACGGCCGGATCAGTGAAGAGGAGATAAAAGCAGTGGAACGCTTTATGGTTAATGACCTTCAACTTGATGAAGCAAGCCGTGAGACTGCCAAAGATATTTTCAGAAATGCCGTGACCTCTTCCCAGACCTTTGAGGCCTTTGCCCGGCAATTTTATTCGGTGTTTAAATACCAGGCCAATATCATTGAGTTGATGATGGATGTGCTGCTCAGGGTCTCTTCGGCTGACGGCAATGTCTCTGATATCGAGGAACAGATGCTGTTGTCAGCTTCACGGATTTTCAGATTTTCCCAGTCAGATTATAACCGGTTTAAATCCAGGTATGTGAAAAAATCTGATCCCTATTATGCTGTCCTTCAATGCGATGAAAATACGAGCAATGAGGAGATAAAAAAGAAATACCGGACCCTGGTCCAGGAGTATCACCCGGATAAAATCCAGGCCAAGGGACTGCCCGGTGAATTTGTTAAGTTTGCCACGGATAAATTCACCGAAATCCAAAACGCTTACGAGCACATCAGAAAACACAGAGGATTTTGATTTTTATCCGGCCCACACAACAAGGTCTCTGTCATAAGTTTAAGCATTGAGTATTTTATACTATCCGGCCAAGAAGGCAGTTGCCCCTGCCGCATTGATCATATTTAATATTAACGATTTTTCCTTTAAGGCTGTCCGGATTGCCATCGGCATCTGTTTCATTTTTAATAAGGATGGTCAGGTAGTTGGTGGTAACCGCCTTAAGCATCCCTGTGCGCCGGTCCCTTTGATTCTGGATCAGCCCCTTCAGTATCCGACCCTGGTTTGACTTGATAAAGGCAGCATGTTTCTGCTCGCCAAGCTCGCGCATCAGCGCAGCTCTTTTTTTTGCCGTATCCGACGGCACCTTTGGGGTGAAGTGCCATGCAGGGGTCCCTTTTCTTGGTGAATAGGGGAATACATGAAGGTAGGATACGGGCAGCGTCGCCACAAGCCTGTATGTGTTTTCAAACGCCTTGCCGGTTTCACCGGGAAAGCCCATGATCACATCAAGGCCAATACCGGCATGGGGCAGGGTATCATGGATGCTAAGAATGATGTCTGAAAACTGTTCAATGGTGTAAGGCCGCTTCATACGGGATAGCACCCCATTGTCTCCTGACTGGAGAGGGATGTGGAAATGATCGCATAAAATATGGCCGGGACGCGCCATATGAATGAGATCAGCCGTTATTTCGTTGGGCTCAATGGAGGAGATCCTTATCTGGTCCACCGGACGGTTTTCATCAAGGGTTTTCACAAGCTGTGTCAACGAGGTTTCAGGCTTTAAATCAAGGCCATACAGCCCTGTGTGAATGCCTGTAAGAATTACCTCTTTGAATCCCTGCCTGTTTAAGCCTGAAACATGGGTCATGACCCGGTCAAAAGGCATGGATACGGATGTCCCCCTGGCATAGGGGATAATGCAATAGGTGCAGAACTGATTGCACCCGTCCTGGATTTTCAGATAGGCCCGGGTCATTTTACCGGATACGGACCGGTCAGATTCTGCAAATTCCACAAAGCGGGCTCTTTTGCTGCATTCAGGTTTTCTGAATTCAAACAAATTTTTTTCAGGCGGTTCCCGGGTGAGATATGCGGGGATCAGATTTTTATCCTGGTGGCAGGCAATAAGATCCACCCCGCAAATTTTTTTGAACTGTTCCGGATCTGTCTGTGCATGACACCCAGTGACAATCACTGTTGCACCGGGATGCTCACGGATCAGTTTTCTGGTTTCCTGGCGGGACTGCATGCCGGCCTTGGCGGTTACTGCACAGGTGTTGACAATACAGATATCAGCGGGGTGGCCCTTACCCGCCCTTGAAAATCCATGGGCTTCAAGCTGGGCGGCAATGCCGTCTGATTCATATTGATTGACTTTACAGCCAAGGCTTTCAATATAAAATGTTTTTTTCGTCATTGGATTATTGAGCAATCAAACCTGCACCTATTACACGGTTTCCGTGATAAAATACTGCTGCCTGCCCGGGCGTTACGGCATTTTGGGGCGTGTCAAATGTTACAATGCCACGTGCTTGCTCCCAGTCAAGTCCGGCAGGAGCTGCTTTGTGCCCATACCGGATCTGAACGGTCAGATTCCTGATTTCGTTTTTTTCAGGGTAATTCCAGATCATCTGTTCAACTTTCATCTGTTTTTGGGATAGATCTGATTTAAAGCACACATGGAGGGTATTGGTGTTCATATCAATTTTTTTTACATAATAGGGTGCAGGACCCGGAATATTGATACCCCTGCGCTGGCCAACAGTAAATTTGTGAAGCCCCTGATGATCGCCCACGATCCTGCTCTGGCTGTCAACTACCGGTCCGGGTCTGGGGGAAATTTTGGCTTTGGCGCTAATGAACGCCCCGTGATTTTTATCCGGCAAAAAGCAGATGTCCTGGCTTTCAACCGGCACAACCGGTATAAGGTTGTGAATCCCTGCAAATTTCCGAACCTGGCTTTTGGTAAGACCGGCCAAGGGAAACACCAATCTGTCTAAAATGTCATGGGAAAGCATGGATAGAAAATAGGACTGGTCTTTATTGAGGTCAAAACCCCTTTCAAGCCATGCCTGTCCAATCTCTTCCCTGCCAGAGGTGTACCTGTTGACCACCGTTGCATAATGGCCGGTTGCCATCAGATCCGCCCCAAGCTTCAATGCATGGTCAAACAATGCTTTGAATTTTATCTGCATGTTGCAGACAAGGCATGGATTAGGTGTTTTTCCGGCCATGTAGGTTGACACAAAATAATCAACCACCCTGGTTTGAAAGTCCTTAGATAAGTCTATGGTGTGCACGGGAAACCCTAAAACAGATGCCAGGACAGATACGTCCTGCATACCCTTTTCATATCCGGTGGTGAAATGAATGCCGAAAACCTTTTTAAACCGCTGTTTGATAAGAAATCCTGCTGCCAGGGAGTCTATTCCGCCGCTCAGGGCCACGGCTACAACCGGTGAATCAGACATCAGACGGTTTCTTTTAAATCCTCACTGAACAGACCCATGGCCCGGGTGGGGCAGGTCAGAAGACAGCGCTCACACAGGCTGCATTTTTCCCGGTCAAATATCACTTCCATTTCAGGTCGTTTGATGTACAGGGCACCCGTGGGACAGACAGCCGTACATGCGCCGCAATGTGTGCATATCTCTTCGTCCTTGTAAATTTTATGTTCGGGGGTGGATACACTGACCCCCTGTTCTTTTAAATACGTGATCCCCTTGTTAAACGCAGATCTCCCGGCAGATGAAATTTCAAGCACCATATGCCCCTCACTTCTTGAAGATATTCGAGCCTTTAGGATATTAAACATCAGGTCATATTTTTTGACCAGCTGGCAGACAATGGGCCTTTGGGCCGATTGGGGGGGGAAATCTAAAATTACAATTTTTGAGTACAACGCGGTAACCTCCATATCTTTTGTTAGGTCGCAACGGTCGGGCAATCAGAACGTTAAATTCGTACACCCCGGGGCGGAACCGAATCTATCATCATATACCATTCATTGCGGTCATATCAATCTTTTACCGAATCCTAAATCCTTAAAATGCGCAATTATGTGAAAAATTTCTTGTTAATTAATTGTATTTTCATATAACCCCATGTCCTAGCGGACACAACGAAGCATGAAACATTTGCAAAATTTGAAAAAAAGCATATCTCCTGTTTGGAGATGAAGTCTCCTTTCCTCATTATTGAGAATTAAAATCAACTGAGATTCTCGGGCACTGGGGAATTTAAATTGAATTGGTTACACGAGATTGTTTGAAGAACAAACCTGGTTACTTGGTGTAACCAGGTTTGTGGTGTCCAGAATCGTTTTTCTATCGGCAGTCAGAATACATAATGGCAGCCTGGGCCGCAGCCAGCCGGGCAATGGGTACCCGGTAGGGTGAACACGATACATAGTTCAGTCCTGCTTTATGGCAGAATATGACGGATTCGGGGTCCCCGCCATGTTCTCCGCAGATGCCCAGCTTGATTTCAGGCCGGGTCCTGCGCCCGCGTTCCACCGCCGTTGTAACCAGGCCTCCCACAGCTTCCTGGTCCAGGGTCTCAAAGGGATCAAAGCTAAGGATGGCATTGTCAATGTAGTCGTTCATGAAAGAGCCGATATCGTCCCTTGAAAATCCAAAGGTCATCTGGGTTAAGTCATTGGTTCCAAAGGAGAAAAACTGTGCATATTCTGCCATTTTATCTGCAATCAATGCCGCTCTTGGGATTTCAATCATGGTGCCGTACAGATAGGGCAGGGCTTCTATTTCATAGGTTTTAAGAGCCTGATCATGGCACTGGGTAACGATATCCCGGACAAATGCCAGCTCTTTTTCGTTGCAGGTCACGGGCACCATGATTTCAGGCATGGGATTTTTACCTGCTTTGATCAGTTCTGCACAGGCCTCAAATATGGCCTTTACCTGCATATGGGAGATTTCAGGGTAGGTGATGCCAAGTCTTACACCCCTGTGCCCGATCATGGGGTTGGATTCTAAAAGCTGCTCGCTACGCTTGAACACCTCTTCGATGTCAATGTGCAGGGCATCGGCAATCTCCTGTTGATTTTCCCGTGACTGGGGAACAAATTCATGCAGGGGCGGATCCAGCAGGCGGATGGTCACGGGCAGATTGTCCATGACCTGCAGGGTGGCCTTGATCTCCTCCTTGACAAAGGGGAACAATTCTTCAAGGGCGATTTCTCTCTCTTCATGGGTCTTGCTTAAAATCATTTTGCGCAAAAGGAAAAGAGCTTTATCCGAATCCGCACCATAGAACATGTGTTCTGTTCTGAAAAGCCCGATACCCTGGGCGCCAAAATCAAGGGCTGTCATGGCATCTGCCGGGGTGTCCGCATTGGTGCGGACCTGCATGGCCCGGTATTTATCCGCAATGCTCATGAATGCTTTGAATCTGACATTCTCCGATGCGTCCTTCATTTTGAGCTGGCCTTGGTATACCATACCCCTGGTGCCGTTAAGGGTGAAGATATCTCCTTCCTTGAACACCCGGGTTCCCACACGCAGTTCTTTGGTTTCAACATTGATTTTAAGGGCTCCGGCACCAACAATACAGCATTTGCCCCATCCCCTGGCCACCAGGGCTGCATGGGAGGTCATGCCGCCCCTTGCCGTGAGAACGGCCGCCGCCGCCCGCATACCTTCAATATCTTCGGGATTGGTCTCTTCACGGACTAAAATGACATTTTTATCTGACTTGGCCCATTGAACCGCATCTTCGGCCGTGAACACAATCTGTCCCCATGCACCGCCAGGCCCTGCAGGCAGACCTTCTGCAACTTTTACCGCTGTTTTTTCCGCATTCGGATCCACAATGGGGTGGAGCATGTCATCCAGAATTTTAGGATCAAGGCGGCATACCATGGTTTTTTCATCAATGGTGCCTTCTTCAAGCATGTCCATGGCCATGTTCAGGGCCGCTGTCGCGGTGCGTTTACCCACCCGGCACTGGAGCATGTAAAGCCTGCCTTCCTGGATGGTGAATTCAATGTCCTGCATGTCCTTGTAATGGGCTTCTAAAAGATTTCTGATATCAAACAACTGCGTGTAAAGCTGGGGCATGGATTCTTCCAGGGAGGGCAGATGTTTATTCTGGGAATTCTTGGTGTCGATGTTCAAAGGATTGGGGGTTCTGGTGCCTGCCACCACATCCTCGCCCTGGGCATTGACCAGCCATTCTCCATAGAATTTATTGTCCCCTGTGGCCGGATCCCTGGTAAAGGCAACGCCTGTGGCAGAGGTATCGCCCATATTACCGAAAACCATGGTCTGGACATTAACGGCCGTGCCCCAGGTGTCCGGGATATGTTCAATGCGGCGGTAGGATACTGCCCGTTTGCCGTTCCAGCTTTTAAATACAGCGCCGATGGCCCCCATGAGCTGATCTTTGGGGTTATCGGGAAAATCGGCCTTTAAGTCTTCCTTTATTTTTTTCTTAAACCGTTCGCAAAGGGCCTTTAAATCTTCGGTTGAAATATCCGTGTCATTATTATAGCCCTTGTCGTTTTTCAGGTTGTTCATCATCATTTCAAGATTCAGGCGGATACCCATGCCATCCTTGGGACGGAGCTGTTCTGCTTTTTCCATGACCACATCTGAATACATCATGATCAGCCGGCGGTAGGCATCATAAACAAACCATTCATTATTGGTTTTTTTGATCAATCCCGGGATCGTGGCCGTACACAGGCCGACATTTAATATGGTCTCCATCATTCCAGGCATTGAGCTTCTTGCACCTGACCGGCAGGATACCAGCAATGGATTTCCCGGGTCACCGAAAACCATGCCTGCCTGGGATTCAATATTGGCCAGGGCGTTGAGAATTTCTTCTTCAAGGGTATCAGGAAAACGTCCGTTTAAATCAAAATAATGATTGCAGCATTCCGTTGATATGGTGAAGCCAGGCGGAACAGGCAGTTTCAGCTTTGCCATTTCTGCAAGGTTGGCGCCTTTCCCGCCCAAAAGATTTTTCTGACTTGCATCCCCCTCTGTTTTATTAGGGCCGAATTCATAGATGTATTTGGTCATTTTAAATCACCGCTTTTATGGTTTCAGTCTCAATGGTTAAAGACATGTTGATATTCAGCTTGTTCAAGCCGTGGAATCAGCCGGTATTCGATTTTTTAATAAAAAGCCTGCCAAATGTTAACCCCTACTATTAAAACTTTGTAAAAATCAAGTCAAATAAAATGTTTATAAATCAGTGCTTCGATGATAATATTGCTGTTTTTTAAAATGATGTGTGTTGGAACTTTATCGCCGCTTGGCAGGGGCAACAGGAGGACAAAGGAAAAATGCTGAATATAGAATCCATAACTAAAGGATTCGCAGATCAGGTACTGCTTGACAATACCGGCATGCAGATCAATTCCGGTGAACGGGTGGGCCTGGTGGGAAGAAACGGCCATGGTAAAACCACGCTTTTAAATATAATCGCAGGCCTAGATCACCCCGATGAAGGGCGCGTTATTATACCCAGCGGATATCGGATCGGCGTGCTTTCCCAGCATATAAAATTCAGCAAAGCCACGGTTCTTGAAGAGGCCATGCTTGGCCTGCCTGATCATGAGCGTGACCATTTCTGGAAAGCTGAAAAAATCCTGTCAGGTCTGGGGTTTTCCGAACAGGATATGCAAAAGGACCCCATGGCGTTTTCCGGTGGCTTTCAGGTGCGTTTAAACCTTGCCAAGGTATTGGTGTCCGAACCGGATCTTTTAATCCTTGACGAGCCCACCAACTATCTGGATATTACATCTATCCGATGGATTACAGGGTTTCTTGTCTCCTGGCCAAGGGAGATGCTTCTGGTTACCCATGACCGTGGATTCATGGATAATGTGGTCACCCATGTCGTGGGGATTCACCGTCGCAAGATGAAAAAAATACCCGGAGACACCGCCAAATATTATCTTCAGGTGGCCCAGGATGAAGAGATATATGAAAAAACCCGGGTAAATGAGGGGAAGCGCAAAAAAGAGATTGAGCTGTTCATCTCCCGGTTCAGGGCCAAGGCAAGGCTGGCCAACATGGTGCAGTCCAGGATCAAGACGTTGGCCAAGCTTGAAACAAAAGACAAACTAGCAGAACTTAAAAATCTGGATTTTTCCTTTAACTACCTGCCTTTTGCCGGCAAACAGGTGCTGACTGCCGAAAACTTGAGTTTTGGGTACGAAAAAGACAACCCTTTGATTAAAAATTTTTCCTTGACTGTGTACCCCGGTGACCGTGTGGCCGTGATCGGCAAAAACGGCAAAGGAAAAACCACGTTGCTTAAACTGATCAGCCAGAATATGGCTCCGGATGCAGGATGGGTGAAACCCAATCCGGGAATAGAGACCGGATATTTTGAGCAGACCAATATCCAGACCTTAAATCCCCAGTTCACTGTGGAAGAAGAAATCTTACATGCCTATCCTGAAACGGACCGCCAGGCCGCCAGAAACATCTGCGGTGCCATGATGTTTGAACAGGATGCGGCCCTGAAAAAGGTCAGTGTGCTGTCCGGCGGAGAAAAAGCCCGGGTCATGCTGGGCAAACTTCTGATCCGGCCTTTGAATCTTCTGCTTTTGGATGAGCCGTCAAACCATCTTGACATTGAAGCCAGTGATGCCTTTGTGGCGGCCTTAAATGCGTTTGAAGGTGCCGTGGTTCTTGTTACCCATAATGAGATGTTTTTGTATGCCCTGGCTAACCGCCTGGTGATATTTACGTCCAGCGGCATTGACATATTTGAAGGTTCCTATCAGGAATTTCTTGAAAAACAGGGATGGGAGGATGAAGAACTGATTCCTGTCAAGAAAAAAAAAAGCGCGCCGCTTGCCAAAAAAGAACTGCGCAAGAAAAAGTCAGAGATTGTGGCCGAAAGGTCTAAGCAGCTGACACCCTTAAATAAAAGAATCAGCAAACTTGAAAATGAGATAGAGGCAAAGGAAACCAAGATGGCCCGGGTGAACAAAGAACTGCTTGACGCGTCCCAGGATCAGGACGGATTAAAAATTGCCACTTTATCCAAAGAACATGCTAAGCTGGAATCGGACATTGAAACCCTGTTTGACGCCTTTGCGGAAA
>NZ_JBFXHE010000038.1:0-20324 GCF_050177295.1 Desulfobacter sp. | reverse complement strand
GCCGGTGACCCCTCCGCCTTTGATCAGCGCAATGGTTGCGCAGACGATCATGATGGCGTACAGCAGGAAAAATTTGATTTTTCCCACCATGCCAGCACCGGAAATCCCGCCTGAAATGACAAAAAAGCCCATAAGTACCATGGTAATAAACAAAGAGACCGGCAACGGGAAGTGGAATATTGAGTTCAAAATAGCCATGGCTGCCAGGTACTGGGCAATAATATGGATAAACATGCCGCAGGAATTGAGCACAGAGCAATAATACTGAAAGCCCTGGCCAAAGTATCTGCCGAGCAGTTCGGAAACGGTGGTGACCTGCTCACGTCTTAATGCTGTTGCAAAAAAGCATCCCAGGAGAAAACAGGAGATACCGCTGCCCAGGGTGAAAATCCAGGCGCTGACGCCATGATCATAGGCTGATTGAACTGTCCCGATGGTTGAGACGCCACCCACCAGGGTGCCGATAATCACCCAGGATACCTGGGTGGTGGAAAGGGATCTGCCTGCCACTGAAAAATCTGATCCACTGACCACGCGCCGCTGATTTTTTAAAATCAGAGCGCAGAAAAGAACAAATGCGCCGACAAATACGGCTGCATATATAAATTGTCCCACCCCTTTTCTCCTTGATATCCGCCGAATCCTTCAAGCAGGAAGCGGCTTCCATTTTTAAAAGTGCAGTTCTACGCCTGATTTGTACATAAGGCAATGGAAGAATCGGGGTTTATTCTGTTTTTTTAAAGACGCGTCTGTGTCCCTAGGGGGACGGTACACCGACATCAGGGCTTCGGTAAAGCATGAGCCACCACATCCTGAATGCCATCAGGGCCTGGGCATCTGCCTGGTGTTGGCATTTAAAAAGGCTCAGGGAATATGCCTCTTCAAACTCTTCCGGGGTAAAAATTAAATTCTTTTGATCCAGAATTTCCTGCCGTGTCTGACTGGTGTCTGCTTTTACCAGCCTGTGTCTGAGATCATCGTCATGCTGTCCTTGCCGGATAAAGTTGACGGCATTTTGAATGGTCATGTCATTTTCCTGAAAAATTTTACTATGCAACGGCTTTGTAATTATTCCGCAATATCAATTATTCCGCAATATCAGTGCCGGTAGTATCTGTTTCTTCGGATGCAGTTTCCGCGTCAATGGACGCGATCAGTGTGGTTGTGGTATCATCGGAATCACTGAACACCTGGTTGAACGTATCTATGTCTGATTTAGCAAGATCCTTGGCTTCTCCTAGATACGTGATAATGGAAAGGGTGTCATATCCTTCCTCCTGGAGTGCAGCTGTAAATGTTCTGATATTGTCAAGGGCCTCATCGGACGCACCCGCGTCAGACGCTGTACTTGCCACCTCAGCCACCTTCTGGGCAATGGAGGAAATAGCGCATGAGTCGGAAGTTGCTGTACAGATGTCATAGGTCATGGACGCGATGGAGCCCCCCTTTGATAAAAGGGTGGTCACGCTATCGGTTTTCTGTTGCGTGAGCTGAAGTCCAACGCTTGAAAAATCTGAAGGTATCGAACTGGTCATTTCATTACTCCTTCACTCCTAATTTGTGGATTGTTTCATGGTCCGGGTGTTTCCTAATTTTGGGCTTTATGGTAAAGGTCAATAAAACATGATTTAAATCAATATATAATTATTCCATTAAAATAGATATCGGAATGGGGCCTTAAAAATTTAAGTAAAAAATTAAATTTATTGTTTTATAAGATTTTTGTGGGACGTATTGTTTTTTTGCGGATTGTAAAAGGACTGAACCAGTTAATGAAACCAGGCGTAGAACCCGTTTTTTGTAGTCTAAAACCCAAAGATGTCATTGGCGTGGCCGCACCATCGGCCCGGTTTGATGCGCAGGCGTTTCAAAAAGGGGTCCTGTGTCTTGAATCCATGGGGTTTGAAGTACACATTCCCAATGGCATAACAGGGCAGTTCAGATATCTTGCCGGCACGGACCGGCAGCGGGCGGATGTGCTTAACTCGCTGTTCGCAGATCCGGGGATCAAAGGCATCATTGCGGCAAGGGGAGGATTCGGTGCTATGCGCCTTTTGCCGTTGCTGGACTGGGATACCATTGCCGGGAATCCGAAACTATTTATTGGGTTTTCAGATCCCACGGCTTTGATCAGTTCCCTGGTATGCAAAGCCGGAATCTGTGCCCTGCATGGTCCAAATCTGGTTTCCCTTGGCCGGGCAGATAAAAAGACACTGGACAGTTTTGCAAAGACTGTGACTGGTTGCTTTACACGTATTGATCTGCCTTCTGATCAGGTGATTGCGGGTGGACGTGCCACAGGACGGCTTGTGGGCGGAAATATGGCCACCTTGGTTCATATGATCGGGACAGCTTATCAGCCCGATTTTACGGGCAGCATTCTTTTTCTGGAGGACGTGGGTGAACCGGCATACAAGATTGACAGGATGCTGACCCAGATGAAGATGGCAGGTGTGCTGGAATGTGTCAACGGGGTTGTGACCGGGTCTTTTGAAGATTGTGACAATGATGCCTATATACCGGAGATCATTCAAGAGGTGTTCTTTGACGCCAACATTCCGATCTGCATGGGACTTGAAGTGGGTCACGGGGCGGTTAACCTTTCCCTTCCCATGGGGGGCGGAGTCATTCTGGATGCAGACCGTGCCTGCCTTGAATGGGATCTTGCCGCACAATGAAAACCCGTTCATTTCAAAAGATTGATAGTGCTATGGCCAATGCTGTGGCCGACGGCGTGTTTCCGGGTGCTGTGTTGCTGTGTGCCCGCGGACAAGATATTTTTTACCACAAAGCCTTTGGTGTAACAGATATAAGGTTTGGGGAGCCTGTGACATTGAATACGGTTTTTGACCTGGCCTCCCTGACCAAGCCCCTGGCCACAGCCCTGGCTGTGGCAGATCTGATTTCATCAGGGCAGTTGTCCGGGAAAACTTATTTACAGGACGCCCTGCCGGTTGCCTGGGGAACGGACAAAGCCAAGATCACCATTGACATGCTGCTGCGCCACAGGTCTGGCCTGCCTGCCCACCGTCCGTATTTTAAAGCGCTTTGTGTCCCCGTTCCCGGTATGGAAGCCAGAAAGTGCCTGCGGCGGCTGGTGCTGGAGGAACCCCTGGAATATGAGCCCGGTTCCAAGGACAATTACAGTGACCTGGGGTTTATCCTGTTGGCCTGGGTGGTGGAGTCTCTGTCCGGTGTCCGGCTGGACACAATTGTTAATGACCGGATCTTTGGGCCTTTGAAAATCAACGCGTTGTTTTTCAATCCCCTTTGCTCTGATTTGACAAGGCATAGGGCAGGTAAAACGCCCCTTGTTTTTGCTGCTACCTCCCATTGCCCCTGGCGAAGAAAAATGATGCTGGGGGAGGTGGAAGATGAAAATGCCTGGGCTGCCGGCGGCATTGAAGGGCATGCCGGTCTGTTTGGCACCGCTGCCGGGGTGCATCACCTGTGCTGTCAGATCCTGCAGGCCCTTCAAAATAAAGAAACCAAAGTAATAAATTCATCCGTCATTCGATGTTTTGCAGATAAAAATAACGGTGAAAAAAAAGGATTGATGCGTCCGGCAGGTTTTGATTCTCCAAATGAAGAGAACGCTTCCTCAGGTCGTTTTTTTTCTGAACGATCGGTCGGACACCTGGGCTTTACCGGCACATCCTTCTGGATAGATCCTGACAACGGCTTGATCACGGTACTCTTGACGAATCGGGTACACCCCGACCGGGGAAATATTGATATAAGGAAATTCAGGCCCAGGATTCATGATTTGATCGCAACTGTTTATAAAGCAAATATACAGATGTGAAACACTTTATTCTTGTAAAAAAAACCTAAGTTTGTTAGCAACTGTTTTCTAGCGGTATTTTTCATCTATATGATAAAACACAACTCCCATTTTTGTATGAAAGAGGATAAATGAACTTTATAACTGATACGTTGCTTGGGGCCTTTTCCAATGATCTGGCCATTGATCTTGGCACTGCAAATACGCTGGTTTATGTTAAGGGAAAAGGTATCGTGTTAAGTGAACCTTCAGTGGTGGCGGTCAGAACGGACAGACGGTCCAGAAGCAAAGTGCTGGCGGTGGGGCTGGAAGCAAAGCGTATGCTGGGAAGGACACCGGGTAATATTGTGGCCATCCGACCCATGCGGGACGGGGTTATTGCCGATTTCGCAGTGACCGAAGCCATGCTCAAGCATTTTATCCGGAAAGTTCATAACAACAGAAAAACCCTGGTGCGCCCAAGGATTATTATTGCCGTACCCTCCGGTATCACCCAGGTGGAAAAGCGGGCGGTCAGGGAAAGCGCGGAATCCGCCGGTGCCAGGGAAGTTTTTCTTATAGAAGAGCCCATGGCTGCGGCAATCGGCGCAGGCCTTCCCATTACGGAACCCACCTGCAATATGGTTGTGGATATCGGAGGAGGGACCACTGAGGTGGCGGTCATTTCCCTGGCCGGGATCGTGTATACCCGTTCCCTGAGAGTGGCCGGGGACAAGATGGATGCCTCCATCAGCCAGCATATCAAACGCAAATATAATCTGCTCATTGGCGAAAGAACCTCAGAAATTATCAAAACAACCATTGGCAATGCCTATCCTGATCCGGAACACCTTGAAACCATTGAGGTCAAGGGCAGGGATCTGGTCTCCGGCATCCCTAAGATTCTGGCCATTGATTCCGAAGAGGTCCGGGTGGCTATTTCCGAGCAGATTGACGCGATTGTCGAAACCGTTCGTATTGCCCTGGAGCAGACCCCGCCGGAACTGGCCGCTGATATCGTGGACTCCGGTATTGTTTTAACCGGTGGTGGGGCGCTGTTGAAAAATTTGGACAAGCTGCTTAAAGAAAAATGCGGCCTTCCCATTGTCGTGGCTGATGATCCCTTATCCACTGTGGCACTGGGGTGCGGCAAATCCCTTGACAATATCGAAATTCTTAAAGAAGTGGTCATCAGCTAAAGGTAATGTTTTCCAGGCGGATCATGATGAGTGTCGGCGTGGGGCTTTTTATTGCGGTGGCGCTTACCGTAATCACCATGTCCAGCCGGGAGACCCTTCCAACAGGTGGTGTTGAAAGACTGGCCATAACCCTTACCTCCCCGTTTCAGTTTGTGGCCTCCCGCATTATCGGCTTTACTGAATCGGTATGGCAGACCTATTTTTCATGTGTGCTTGCCGTGGAAGAAAATCAGGCCTTGAGACGTGAGTTGTCAAAGGCCCGGCATACAGCCAACAGGTGCAAAGAGCTTGAGCTTGAAAATGCCCGTTTGAAGAAATTTGTCAATTTTCAGAGTTCCGTGCCCGCGGCCTATGTGGCAGCTCAGGTGATTGCCCGGGATCCGTCCCCCTGGTTTAAAACCATTATGATTGATAAGGGTGAAAAAGACGGGTTGATCAAAGGGCTGCCGGTGCTGGTGTCGGAAGGAATTATAGGACAGATTATTAAAGTGTCCGGCAGTTTTTCCCGGGTGCTGCTGATTACCGACCGCAATTCAGCTGTTGATGCGCTGATCCAGGAGACCCGGGTCCGCGGCATGGTCAAGGGCAATAATGAAGCGACCTGTTCCTTTGTATATACCTTGAGAAAGGATCAGGTGAAACCAGGGCAGGTAATTGTCTCCTCCGGACTGGACCAGGTATTCCCAAAAGGATTGAGAATCGGAACAGTACTTGATGTAAAAAAAAATCATTCCCAGCTGTTCCAGGATATCACCATAAAAACTGCCGTTGATTTTGACAGGCTTGAAGAAGTGCTGGTGTATAAAAATGCCGACTGACAGGCGGATGCATCCGGTATGATGAATTTCATATTTTTTTCTTTTGTCACCTTGGGGTTGGTTATCCTTCAGACTGTTGTTATTCCGGATTTTTCCTGGTTCCCCCACTCTTTTGATCTGATGATCATTAATGTATTGTACCTGAGCCTATTTTCCCCACGCTACTGGGTGCCTTTCTGTCTTGTGATCATCGGCGGCATCATGGATAGCCTGTCAGGTGCGCCGTTTTTTCTTCATACCACCTCGTATCTGTGTAGTTACCTGATCGTTTTTTTTCTCCGCCAGCTGGTTTTTCAGCGCAGCGCTGTTTTTGTCTTTATCGTCAGCCTTGCATCTGTCTGCATTTATCAGGGACTGGTTATGTTCAGTGTTTTTCTGCTCCAGGGGCAGAAGGAAATTGCGGCTACGGATTACCGCCTTTGCATCGGTCAAATCGTTTGGGCCGTCGTTGGTATTCCCATCGGCGTTCGGTTCCTGGAAACTCTGCATCAGAACTTTTTACATGCCGTAAAACAGTCCCGCCGGCAAATGGCCCGAAAATACAGGGGGTAATGTGCGCGGAATCAATAACAATCCCGACCGTGAGTGGATCAAACAGCGATTTATCGGGGCCGGCCTGTGCATTGTGCTTGTTTTCAGCGTTCTTTTATTAAGGCTTGTTTATCTTCAGATGATCCGCGGGGAAGAGTACAGGCGGCTGTCGATGACCAATTGTGTTCGGCTCAAAAGCATTAAATCCTCCAGGGGACTGATTTATGACCGCAATCACAATCTTCTTGTGGACAACCGGCCAGCCTTTGATTTGATCATTGTTCTGGAGGATGCCGAACCCTTGAAAGAAACCCTTGAGCGCCTTGCCGAACTGACCGGCGATTCATATGAGGCACTGACGGCAACCATAGAAAAAGCCGGGCGGGAAGCATTTTACAAACCAGTTATCCTTAAACGGGACATAACAAGGGATCTGCTTGCGGTCGTGGAGGCCCATCAGTTTGATCTGCCAGGTATTCATATTGATATCGAACCCACCCGAAATTACATCCATAAGAAAACAGCTGCTCATCTTATAGGTTACCTTGGTGAGATCAATAAGGAAGAACTGGATTCCGGAAAATTTCTCAATGTACGGTCCGGGGATTCCATTGGCCGGTACGGGGTTGAAAAAAGTTTTGAGGCGGATCTGCAGGGGAAAAGGGGGGGGCACCAGGTTGAAGTGGACGTAAATGGCCGGGTGATCAAAATACTAAAAACAGTGGAACCGGTTTCCGGAAAGGATCTGGTCCTGACAATGGATCTGGCGCTCCAGCAGAAAGCGGAAAGCTTGATTGGGGAGAATGACGGGGCCGTTGTGGCCCTTGATCCCTCAAACGGAGATGTTTTGGTTATGGCATCGTCCCCCAGCTTTGACCAGAATGATTTTATTGGCGGTATCTCCAGTAAGAAATGGCAGGTTTTAAGGGATGATCCGGGTCGCCCCATGAACAACAAGGCAATTCAGGCAGAATATCCCCCGGCGTCCACATATAAGATCATTACGGCCCTGGCGGGGCTTGAAGAAAAAGTTATTGACCGCAATTCAACCTTTTTTTGTCCGGGATTTTATAAGTTTGGCAACCGGCGCTACCATTGCTGGAATAAATACGGACACGGCAATTTAAATGTTGTGAATGCCATTGCCCAGTCCTGCGATGTATTTTTTTATCAAACCGGTGAAAAACTCGGGGTCGATGCCCTGGCAAAGTATGCGCAAGGCTCTGGCCTGGGGCGGTTGACCGGCATTCGCCTGGCCCATGAGCGACCAGGTTTGATTCCCACGTCCGCATGGAAGAAACAGCGGTTCAAGGAACCCTGGCAGGCCGGTGAAACCCTGTCCATCAGTATTGGCCAGGGGTTTAATCTGGTTACGCCTCTGCAGATGGCCGTGTTTATTTCTGCGGTTGGGAATAACGGGACCCTTTACCGGCCAAGACTTGTTAAGTCCGTTCAGGATGCAAAAGGGCAGGTGATAAGGGAAATTGAACCCGAAATTACCGGTGGGTTGCCGGCTTCCAAAGAAAATCTGGCCATTGTAAGACAAGGGCTTTTAGAAGTTGTTCACGGTAATCGCGGCACTGCCCGGCAAATCCGTCTTCCCGGCGTTGAAATTGCCGGAAAAACAGGTACGGCACAGGTCTTTTCCCGCAAAGCCGGGGAGAAGTTTGATAATAAAAAGCTGAAGCGTACCCTCCAGGATCATGCCTGGTTTGTCTGTTATGCGCCTTCACAGGACCCTAAAATAGCCATTGCCGTGATCATTGAACATGGGGAGCATGGCTCCAGTGCGGCTGCGCCCGTGGCAAAAGAGTTGATCCATGCCTATCTCGGGGATCCTGAAGTTCCAACTGCCATGGTCAGGGACGACCAGGCACATGTAGAGTGAAAAAGTGGGGAAAAATGTTTGACCGCCGTCTCATATCAAACTTTGACTGGGGATTGCTATTACTTATTTTCTTCATTTGCATTCTGGGGCTGACCATTCTTTATTCGGCGGTGACAGCCGGATACACCGGAACTGTTCTGCCTCCCCTTTTTAAAAAACAGGTTGTCTGGATGGCCGTTGGTTTTGTCATCATGATGAGCTGCCTTGTCATTGATTTTAAAGAGTTTGGCAAACTTCATCTCCTTATATATACCACATGTGTCGGACTTCTGGTGGCCACCTGGCTTGCGGGCCATACCGGCGGCGGCTCCCAGCGCTGGTTGGTATTAGGCCCTGTTCGGATACAGACCTCGGAGCTGATGAAAATTTCTTTGATCATCAGCCTGGCTTCGGTGTATGCAGACAGTATCAGTCCTGAAGGCTTAGGCTTCAGGCATCTGATCAAGCCGTTTATTTTATGTATTATCCCCTTTGGCCTCATTGTGATTCAGCCCGATCTTGGTACAGGGCTTTTGCTTTTGCTTATTGCCGGCTGTCTTACTTTATTTGTAAAAGTCGAAAAAAAAGTTTTATTCACTTTGGGGGTGGCGGGGCTCTCTTTGGTGCCCCTGGTATGGCTTTTCGGCCTTAAGGATTATCAGAAAGACAGAATTTTAACCTTTTTGAACCCTGAACGGGATCCCCTTGGTGCAGGGTATCATATCATCCAGTCCAAGATCGCCATAGGTTCAGGCATGCTTACCGGGAAAGGATTTCTCCATGGGACCCAGAATGCTTTAAATTTTCTGCCTGAACAGCATACGGATTTTATTCTTTCCGTACTGGCCGAAGAGTGGGGACTTGCGGGATGTGTGCTGCTGTTAACCCTCTATTTTATTTTACTATTCTGGGGGTTGAACATTTCCTATAATTGCCGGAATATGTTTGGCTCCCTTCTGGCAATGGGTGTTAGTGTTATGGTATTCTGGCAAATTTTTATCAATGTCGGCATGGTTATGGGCCTGATGCCGGTGGTCGGGGTGCCTTTGCCCCTGGTTTCCTATGGCGGGTCCTCGGTTGTGACCAATATGGTCGGTTTTGGTATTTTACTAAATATCAGCATGCGAAAATTTAACACGGCCTGATCCCCTGATCTCGCTATTAAGAATTGCTGCATTCTGTGTTGACAAAAGGCGTGGTGGATGGTACTCAAGTCACGATCATTTTAAGCATTTAGGCTGAATCCGAGCGATCTCAGCTAATTAGGATATAGGATATAAGTAGTTGATTTTTTGTAATTATTAACTGGCGGAGGAATTTTATGATAACTGTGATTCCTGATATATCAGCAATATATCAGATGGTCAATTTTCTTGTCCTGCTATTCCTCCTCAACCTGGTTCTGTACAAACCTATTCGAAATGTCATTCTCGAAAGAAAAGCCAAGGTCGGCACCTTAAACTCGGGTGTTGAAAAAGCCTTGGCTGGTCTTGAAAAACAAAAGGATGATTACAAAGAAGGGTTGAAACAGGCAAGGGGTGAAGGCCTTAAGAAAAAAGAGGTGTTCATTGAGGAGGCGTCTGCTCAGGAAAAGGAAATTATTACCCGGATCAATCAGAAAGCGCAGGCTAACTTTGCCCAAATTAAGGCACAGGTGGCTGAAGAAACTGAACAGGCCCGCAAAGCGCTTGAGGCCGAGGTTGAGGTGTATGCCAAAGCCATCGGCGAAAAGATACTCGGGAGGGCATGTTAATGGAAAAAATGAATTGGAAAAAACACCTTAAGGTTTCCGCAACTGTTGTGGCTCTTGTGGCTGGTGCGACAGTGGTATGGGCTTCCGGCGGCGGTCACGGTGAAGCAGCGCATCACAATGCATGGCACGATGTTGATACCTGGAAAGTGCTTAACTTTGTTATCCTTGCGCTTGGCTGCTTTTTCATCGCTAAAAAACCGGTGGCGCAGTTCTTCTCTTCCCGTAAAAAGGGGATTGAAGAGGAGTTGACAGACCTGGAACAGAAAAAAGCCGACGCAGAAAAGAAGCTTGCCGAATACGAAGCCCGGTTTAGAAATCTTGAACAGGAATCTGAAAAGATTGTTGAGGATTACATCAAGCAGGGTGAAGATGCCAAGAAGAGAATTCTTGCAGAAGCTGAAGCCCAGGCTGAAAAACTTGAAGATATGGCAAAACGCAATATCGAACAAGAGTTCAAAGCTGCGAAAGCGCTTCTGAAGCAGGAAGTTGTGGATCGTGCAATGGAGCAGGCAGAGGCGTTCGTTAAAAAATCCATCACAACCCAGGATCAGAACCGTCTGGTCGATGAATATTTGAAGAAGGTGGAGGCATAATGAAGAATCTTGCAGTTTCAAGGCGTTATGCCAAGGCGTTGATTTTGATAGGCCAGGAGGATGGTCTGGCGGATGGATACAATAATGAGCTTTCCGCAATGGTTGGGCTTTTAGACTCCCAGCAGGGTTTTGAACAGGCGCTTACCAATCCGCTAATCAGAAAAAGTGACCGTAAAAAACTTCTTGAGGCGGTAATCGCTGCTGCAGACTTTTCAAAGGTGATGAATTCTTTTTTGTCATTGCTTTTTGATAAAGGCAGGATCGGTTTTCTTAGAGACATTGCGACTTATTACAGTACAATGGCTGATGAACTCAAAGGTATTGTCAGGGCAAGTGTTGTGTCTGCCACGAATCTGTCCAAGGCAAACATTACAAAAATTCAGAAGTCTTTGTCTCAGAAAACCGGTAAAACCGTTGTGCTTGATGTGCAAAAGGATTCAAGCCTTATCGGCGGTATTATCACAAAAATTGGTGATCTTGTTCTTGACGGCAGCGTAAAAACTCAGCTGATCAATATGAGGGAAACTTTAAAAAAAGGTGAGAGTGTATAATGGAAATTAAAGCAGAAGAAATAAGCCAGATTATAAAAGATCAAATTAAAGGATTTGATGCACAGGTTGATCTGAGCGAAACAGGTGTCGTTCTGTCAGCGGGTGACGGTATTGCCCGTATTTACGGTTTGGAAAAAGTAAAAGCCATGGAGCTGGTTGAGTTTCCCGGCGGTATTCTGGGGCTGGCGCTCAACCTTGAAGCAGATAACGTTGGTGTGGCCATTCTTGGTGATGACAAGGTCATCAAAGAAGGCGACGTAGTTAAAAGAACCAACCGTATCGCTTCCGTCCCGGTTGGCGAAGCGCTGCTGGGCCGGGTTGTAACCACCACAGGCGAGCCTGTTGACGGCAAAGGTCCCATCAATTCCGATATATATATGAACATGGAACTGGTTGCGCCGGGTGTTATCGCCAGAAAAGGGGTTCACGAACCCTGCTATACCGGCTCAAAGGCTGTTGATGGTATGACGCCGGTTGGCCGCGGCCAGCGCGAGTTGATTATTGGTGACCGTCAGATTGGTAAGACTGCTGTGGCAGTCGATGCTATCATTGCTCAGAAAGAGAGTGGCATCAAATGTATCTATGTTGCCTGTGGTCAGAAAAAATCAACGGTAGCCCAGGTTGTAGCCGCACTTGAAGAGCACGGCGCCATGGAATACACCACCGTTGTTGTGGCATCTGCATCCGAGTCTGCTGCCATGCAGTACCTGGCACCCTACGCAGGTTGCGCCATGGGCGAGTATTTCCGTGATAAAGGTGAGCATGCCTTGATTGTTTATGATGACCTTTCAAAACAGGCTGTTGCTTACCGTCAGGTCTCTTTGCTGCTCAGACGTCCGCCTGGACGTGAGGCCTTCCCTGGTGACATTTTTTACAACCATAGCCGTTTGCTGGAACGTTCTGCTAAGATGAGTGATGAACTTGGTGCAGGGTCGCTGACCGCACTTCCCATCATTGAAACCCAGGAAGGTGATGTTTCCGCATTTATTCCCACCAACGTTATTTCCATTACCGACGGACAGATCTTTCTTGACAAGGATTTGTTTTTTGCAGGTATCCGTCCCGCCATTGACGTTGGATTGTCCGTATCCAGGGTAGGCGGTGCAGCCCAGGTAAAAGCCATGAAACAGGTGGCAGGAACCCTTCGTCTGGATCTGGCCCAGTACAGAGAGCTGGAAGCTTTTGCTGCTTTTGGTTCCGATCTGGACGCCGCTACCCAGAAACAGCTGACCCGTGGTGAAAGACTGGTTGAACTGCTCAAACAACCCCAGTATCAGCCGCTTCCCATGGAAAAACAGGTTACGCTGCTTTATGCCGGTACCAAAGGATTCCTGGATAAATACCCCAAAGAATCCGTTGCCGCATATGAAGCTGGCCTGTACCCCTTTGTCGAAAGCCGGTTCCCCGAAGTTTTTGCTGGTTTGAAAGAGAAACAAAAGATTGATGACGAACTCGAGGCCAAGCTCAAAAAATGCCTTGCAGCCTATGACGAAGAATTCAAGGAAACCCTGAACTAATCAGGACGGATTTGGACGGATTTGTGAAAACAAACACTAACTTATAGGCGCAAAGGTAGATCATATGGCAACGTTAAAAGAAGTACAATCGAAAATAGTCAGTGTTAAAAAGACTAAACAGATTACCTCTGCCATGAAAATGGTCGCCACTTCAAGATTGCGCGGTGCCCAGAATGCAATGGAAGCATTTAAACCATATGCTTCCAAATTTGCCGAAGTTCTGGGCTCCATTGCCGGGAAATCAGGAGAGGATGCATCCCCTCTTTTGGTGCCCAGGGAAGAAGTAAAAAAGGTGGCCCTGCTTCTGTGTACGTCTGACAGGGGCTTGTGTGGCGGATTTAACATCAATCTGATTGATAAAGCTGAAAAAATGCTCAGATCTGAGCTTGAAGGAAAAGAGGTCTCTTTTGTCTGCTATGGCAAAAAGGGACGTGACTGGGCCAGGAAACAGGGCCATACCAGGGATGCCGAGTATATCGGTGTTGTGGGCGGCAATGTCGAATTCTCAGTGGCTTCCGGATCAGGCCAGACATTGATTAACAGGTTCCTTGAGGGCGCTGTTGATGAAGTCTATCTGATTTATTCTGACTTCCAGGGAATGGCAAAACAGATTCCTACGGTCAAACAGATTCTTCCCATTCCATCTCTTGATGAAATGGTGGCAGATGAGGTTCAGTCCCCTGCTGAAGACGAGGCTTTCCTGCCGGAGCATATCTGCGAGCCGTCATCTGACGCGCTTCTGGGTGAAATGCTTCCCAAGAATGTTTTTATTCAGATATATGACGCACTGCTTCAAACATCCACATCCGAGCATGCTGCCCGTATGCGGGCCATGGAGAATGCGACCAAGGCATGTGAAGATATGGTGGATGAACTGCAGACCATATTTAATAAAACCCGTCAGGCTGCTATTACTGCAGATCTTATGGATATTGTCGGCGGAGCCGAAGCCCTTAAGGGATAATTAACGGATAGACAGGCATAGATAAAACAGCTTTATAGGAGAATAAAATGGCTGAAAATATAGGTAAAATTTCACAGGTCCTCGGCGCTGTTGTTGACGTTGAGTTTGAGCCCGGAAAACTTCCTCCGGTACTGACCGCTTTGACCATTACCAACCCCACCATCGGGGACATGGAAGATAACCTTGTAATTGAGGTTGCCCAGCACCTGGGTGACAATGTTGTTCGCTGCATCGGCATGGATGTTACCGACGGTCTTCAAAGAGGAATGCCTGTAAAAGATACTGGCTCGCCCATCATGATGCCGGTTGGCAACGCTTCTCTGGGCCGGGTTCTTAATGTTGTAGGTCGTCCTGTTGACGGTCTTGGCGAGATTTCAAGAGAAAAACAGAGACCCATTCACAGACATGCGCCCGAATTCACAGAGCAGGACACCAGTGTCCGCGTTCTTGAGACCGGTGTAAAGGTTATCGATCTTCTGGTTCCCTTCCCCCGCGGCGGTAAAATGGGCATGTTCGGCGGTGCCGGCGTTGGCAAAACCGTTATCATGATGGAAATGGTTAACAATATCGCCATGCAGCATGGCGGTATTTCTGTATTTGGCGGTGTTGGTGAAAGAACCCGTGAAGGTAACGACCTTTACCATGAAATGAAGGACTCCGGCGTTCTTCCTAAATGTGCTCTGGTTTACGGTCAGATGACAGAACCTCCCGGAGCCCGTGCCCGCGTTGCGCTTTCCGCTTTGACCTGTGCTGAGTATTTTCGTGATGAAGAAGGCCAGGACGTGCTTCTCTTTGTGGATAATATCTTCCGTTTCACCCAGGCTGGTTCAGAGGTTTCTGCAACCCTGGGTCGTATGCCGTCTGCTGTTGGTTACCAGCCGACACTGGCTGTCGACATGGGTGAGCTTCAGGAGCGTATTACATCAACAGACAAGGGCTCCATCACCGCGGTGCAGTGCGTTTACGTGCCTGCTGATGACTTGACTGACCCGGCCCCTGCCACCACATTCGCCCATCTTGACGGAACCGTTGTACTTTCCCGTCAGATTGCAGAGCTTGGTATTTACCCGGCAGTGGATCCCCTTGACTCCACTTCCAGAATTCTCGATGCTGCTTACATTGGCCAAGAGCATTACAATGTTGCCCGGGTGGTTCAGCAGACCCTGCAAAAATACAAAGAACTCCAGGACATCATTGCCATCCTTGGTATGGATGAATTATCTGACGAGGATAAAGTTACTGTACAGCGGGCCAGAAAACTGCAGAAGTTTTTGTCCCAGCCTTTCCATGTAGCTGAAACCTTTACCGGTATGGCCGGTGTGTTTGTAAAGGTTGAAGATACTGTCAGATCTTTCAAAGAGATTATCGAAGGTAAGCATGATGATCTTCCCGAAAATGCTTTCTATATGGTGGGAGCCATCGAAGACGCCATTGAAAAAGCCAAAGCTGAATAACCATTCGGAGGTTCATAATGGCTGATAAATTTTTTCTTGAAGTTGTAACGCCGCAAAAGGCGGTTGTCAGTGAAGAGATCCAAAGCATTTCAGCACCTGGCAGCGAAGGTGAGTTCTGTGCCTTGAAAGGGCATACAACTTTTCTGACCGCATTGAAAATCGGCGGTATCCGTTATAAAGATACATCCGGTAAAGAGCGCATGCTCTTTGTCAGCGGCGGATTTGCCGAAGTGCTTCCGGATAAGGTTACTATACTTGCTGAATCTGCTGAACGCCGTAAGGATATTGATCTTGACCGGGCAAAAGAGGCCCAGAGTCGTGCTGAGAAGCGGTTGAGTGACAAAGCAGCAGATACAGATGTTGTTCGTGCTCAAGCTGCGTTGCAGCGGGCTATATTTCGGGCTAAAATTGCCGGAACCCGCTAAGATTCTGCTTGTCTGATGGTTTGATAACCATCTGGCCTGTAATGCCGGAAAATATGGAATAAGAAAGGGGATGCCTTTTACGGCATCCCCTTTTTTTCATGGCCTTGATTTGTTATTTGAGATAGGGGGAAAATGAACGATATTGCAGTTATCATATTGGCTGCAGGAAAAGGCAGCCGCATGAAATCGGATTTGGCCAAGGTGCTCCATAAGGTCGCAGGTAAAAGCATGATCAACCACGTGATCGAAGCCGCTCTATCTGCTGCTTCCGGGCATATTCATGTCGTGGTAGGGCACCAGGCCGAAAAAGTGCGGGAAGATGTCCTAAAAAAACATAAGGTGCATTTTGTCCTTCAAAAAGAGCTTCTGGGAACAGGGGATGCGGTTCGGGCTGCATTGCCGGGGGTTGATGCTTGTATTCAGCACGTTTTGGTTTTGTGCGGCGACGTTCCGTTGATAAGAAAGCAGACCATCACGGATTTAGTTTCAGCCCACCAAAACCTGAAGGCAGATTTGACTGTTCTTGCCGTAAGGGTAAATGACCCTACCGGTTACGGCAGAATTATCCAGGACAACGACGGGCAACTTCTTGCCATACGTGAGGAGGCAGATGCAACTGATTTGGAAAAACAGATTTCCATAGTCAATTCCGGGATTTTCTGTTTTGAAAAACGATTTCTTGAATTCGGTTTAGGGCGGATTAAAAACAATAACAGTCAGGGAGAATATTATCTTACTGACCTTGTGGAAATAGCTGCCCAAAACAGAGCCAAAACATTTGTTAAGATAACCCAAGACGCTGAACAGGTCATGGGCGTCAATACCATTGAGCAGTTAAGCCTTATCAATACAGCGTTTCACAAGGCATCAAATGAATTATCTTAACTTTGATCAGGTGAATTATCTTGACTTTCATCAGGCTGCTGAATATATTAGTAGTTAATTTATTACCATTTTATGAGACTTAAGAAATTGGATAATCAGGATATAGCAGCCAAGTTTGATGACATTAACATTCATGTCGACTTTTTAATAGAATCCTGTCAGAGTTTTCAAAAAGAAAACGCAGAACTTTTAGCAAAAATAAAAGAGCTTGAAGATCAGCTGGAGCAGAAAATAAAAAAAGAAGACGTCTATGTCGGACAGGAGTCCATGATGAGTGAAAAAATTGACAGACTCCTTTCAAAACTGGATGGTTTTTCGGAAATCGTATCCGGGGATGAAAAGTTATAAAGTGCCATGAACTTATATACTCGGTAAAGGGATTTCCTTGGATGAAATCGTTAAAATTGAGCTTTTCGGGGAAGAATTTAAGTTTAAACCGGAAAAAGATCAAAAATATGATCCGGTAAAGATTGCAGCGCATGTCAAAGAATATGTAGATGAAGCAGGAAGCCTTTTCCAAAATAAAATCAGCAGTAAAAACAGGATGGCTATTCTGCTTCTTGCAGCCATGAATTTATCCAAGGATTATCATGAACTGCGTTTGAAGTACTCCGACCTTGAAAAAGACATTGAAAACAGAGTATCATCCTTATTGGAGAAAATAGACAAAACAATGAAATAAACTTTCATTGGTTTAACATTATAACAAAATCCCCTGCAATGTGCGTGATTGTATGACAGCCTTTGGCCTAACGCATCAATACTTAGGGGGCGCACGCTGATACTGGTGAGCAGGTTCCCTTTAATACAAGGGAGAAGCCTAAAGGTATTATTGAACTCCCGTCTTTTGGACCCTTGGTTCAAAGCCTTAAAAACAACACGGCAGCTGTGGGGGAACTTGTTGTAATCTTAAAAACGCTTTGCCGCATCCCTCCTAATCCTAACGTATTATTCCATTTCTTTTTTAGCGAAATGAAACACGGATACACAATTTTTTTGTATCCCAATTATTCCAGGAGATGAATTGTATGAGTTATACAATGATGCTTGCATTAATGCTGGTGCTGCTGGCTGTTGGTGCGGTCATTTTATATGTGATAAAAACAAAAATTGATCAGCAGAGACTTGATTTTCAAGAAGAGCAACGCGTTGCTATGGAAGGCGCCACTAAAAAAGCTGAAACCCTGCTTAAGGAAGCACAACTTGAGGCTCGTTCCCGTCTGCTCGAAATGAAAAGCACCTTTGATGCCGAGACAGAAGAGACCCGGGCTGAATTGAAAAAAGAGGAACGACGTCTTTCTAAAAAAAGTGAAAAGCTTGACAATCTCGAAGATCAATATGTTAAAAGAGAGAAATCCATAGAAAAAAATGAACGGGACGTTGCGGAAAAACTCGAATCTGTAACCCAGAAGGAGGAATCCTATATCCAGCTTCTTGAAGATACAAAAAAAGAGCTTGAAAAAATTTCGGGGATGACCCTTGAGCAGGCCAAAGGGCTGCTGCTTAAAACCATGGAGGATGAAGCCAGGCATGAAGGTGCCAAAATGGTTAAAAAGATCACAACCGAAGTCAGGGAAAAAGCGGATAAAGAGGCTAAAAAGATTATATCTACTGCCATCCAGCGTTATGCGGGCGACTATGTGGCTGAGCGTACCGTTTCTGTGGTTAACCTGCCCGGAGATGAAATGAAGGGGCGGATTATCGGCAGGGAAGGACGCAATATCCGGGCTTTGGAAGCCGCAACCGGCATTGATCTGATTATTGACGATACCCCGGAAGCGGTTATCTTGTCAGGATTCAACCCTGTCAGACGGGAGGTGGCAAGACTTTCCCTTGAAAAGTTGATTTCGGATGGAAGAATACATCCCGCCCGTATCGAAGATGTTGTGGCGCGTGCAACGGAAGAAGTTGATCTGGCGATCAAAGAAGCAGGTGAGCAGGCTGCGTTTGACTTAGGGGTACACGGCATTGATCCGGAACTTATCAAGGTGCTTGGCAAGCTTAAATTCAGAACATCCTATGCCCAGAATGTTTTGCAGCACTCGGTTGAAGTGGCGTTTCTGGCCGGTGTCATAGCTGCTGAGCTTGGTCTGGATATAAAGCTTGCCAAACGTATGGGGCTGCTTCACGATATTGGAAAAGCTGTGGATCATGAAGTAGATGGTGCCCATGCCATTATTGGCGCCAACCTTGCTAAAAAGTACGGTGAAAAACAAAGTGTTGTCAATGCCATTGCAGCCCACCATGAAGACCAGATGCCTGAAAGTGTTTACGATTTTATCGTTCAATCCGCTGATGCGCTTTCCGGTGCCAGGCCAGGTGCCAGAAAAGAGAGTCTTGAAAATTATGTAAAGCGTTTAGAAGATCTTGAAAATATTGCGAATAGTTTTGAGGGTGTAGTAAATACCTATGCCATTCAGGCCGGGCGTGAAATCCGGGTCATTACTGAAAGTGAAAAAATTACCGATGAAAGTGCCATACTGCTTTCAAAGGATATTGCCCGCCAGATTGAAGAGAATCTGACATTTCCGGGCCAGGTCAAAGTTGTTGTTATTCGAGAAACCAGAGCAGTTGAATATACCAGGAAATGATAAGGAAAAACAGAATGGGTGTTTTATCGGTTTTAAAAGAACGTGGATTCATAGAGGCAACAACCCATACCCAAGAGCTTGAAGACTATTTAGAGAATAACAGAGCGACCTGCTATATCGGTTTTGATCCAACCGCTTCAAGTCTGCACGTAGGAAGCCTGGTGTGTATTATGGCACTGGCTCACATGCAACGGCATGGGCATCGACCCATTGGGCTTGTCGGCGGCGGGACAGGGCTCATTGGTGATCCTTCCGGTAAAACAGAACTGCGCAAAGTGCTTACCTTGGGTCAGATTGATGAAAACAAAGCCGGGATACAGAAGCAATTGGCCAGATTTATTGATTTTTCTGAAGATAAGGCATTGATGCTTGATAATGCTGCATGGCTTACCAAATTGGAATACATACCGTTTTTAAGGGATATTGGCAGGCATTTTTCCATTAATAAAATGATCAAAGCAGAAAGCGTTAAGTCGAGAATGGAATCTGATGACGGCCTGACCTTTATTGAATTTAACTATATGTTGCTCCAGGCATATGATTTTATGGAACTTGCCGGCACCCATGACTGTCTCCTTCAGATGGGCGGAAGTGACCAGTGGGGCAACATTGTGGCAGGGATTGATCTCGTGCGCCGTACCCTTAGTAAACAAGCCTTTGGGATCACTTTCCCATTGATAACCACAGCGTCCGGAATAAAAATGGGTAAAACCCATAAGGGTGCTGTATGGCTTGATCCTGAACGGTTTTCTCCCTATGATTATTATCAGTTCTGGGTAAATACTGATGACCAGGATGTGACAAGATTTCTGGCTCTATTTACCTTTCTTCCCATGGAAGAGATCGAAATTGTAAAAGAATTAGACGGGGCGGATTTGAATAAAGCCAAAACCATCCTCGCATATGAGGCGACTAAAATTGCCCATGGAGAAGATGAGGCTGGGAAATCCCTTAAAGCTGCAGCAGCCATGTTTGGATCCATTGAAGTGCCTGTTGATCTTCTGCCTTCTGCAAGTATCCCCCGGGGAACGCATTCCTGTGGAGCTGATGAGTCAGTGCCAACCAGTACATTTAACAAGGGGGATGTTGTGGATAAGATGTTTGTGGTTGATCTGTTTTGCGACGCAGGTCTCTGCAACTCCAAATCCGATGCCCGCCGTCTCATCAAACAGGGGGGAGCCTATATTAATGGTGAGAGGCTTGAATCTTTTGAGCAGGTTGTTGTAGAGCCGGACGTGAACGATGGTGAAATCCTGCTTAGGGCAGGAAAGAAAAAATATCACAAAATTATTTTAAAATAGTTAAAAAAAGGTTTGACAAAGCCGACACGCAACTGTATATTTTCCAGGTTTTGTTGAACAGGAAACACCAGACAAAATTTTATCTTTTAAAATTGTTCATTGAAAAATAAAA
>NZ_JBFXHE010000037.1:0-20451 GCF_050177295.1 Desulfobacter sp. | reverse complement strand
AGCTTTTCATGGGCCTGGTTGAAATCGGCGTGGGCCTGCTGCCTGCCGGCGGCGGGTGCATGAACCTGTGGAAAAAATATGTGAATGCCCTGCCGGGCAAAACCGTAAAAGAGGCGGATCTGGCCAAATTCTTTGTCCAGGCATTCATGAAAATCGCCATGGCCGCCGTATCCATGTCAGCGGCCCAGGCCCGGGACAACGGGTTCCTTGGCCTTGCCGACCGGATTGTCATGAACCGTGACAGCCTTGTGGGCGAAGCCAAAAAAGAAGTGCTTAAAATGGTGGATGACGGGTATGTTCCCCCGCTGAAAAAGAAGCTCAAAGTGATGGGCAACGCCGGTCAGGGCATGGTCAATGCGGAGCTGTTCAACCTGCTCAACGGTAATTTTATGAGCGAATATGATGCCTTTCTGGCCAAACGCATTGCCTATGTTGTAAGCGGCGGAGATGCCAATGAGGGCAGCGAAATCAGTGAAGAAGCCATTCTCAAACTGGAACGGGAAGCGTTTGTGGACCTGTGCAGGGAAGACAAAACCATTGCCAGAATTGACCATATGCTGAAAACCGGGAAGCCGCTTAGAAACTAGGAGGACAAAGTAATGAGAGACGCATATATAGTACAATCCGTACGGACCCCGGGCTGCAAACAAAAGAAAGGGTTGTTCAACCAGACCCGGCCCGAAGAGCTGATTTCCTTTATCATGAAGGAAGCGGTTGAAAGAACCGCCAACCTGAAGCCCGAAGACATTGACGATGTCATGCTGGGCTGCGCCTTTCCCGAAGCGGAACAGGGCCTGAACCTGGGCCGGATCGCTGCTAAAATGGCAGGGTTCCCGGACCAGGTATCCGGTGCCACGGTGAACCGGTTCTGCGCATCCGGCCTTGAAGCCATTGCCCTGGCCTCTGTGCGGGTGTCTGCGGGGTGGTCGGACATCTGCGTGGGCGCAGGCTGCGAGTCCATGACATTTGTACCCATGGGCGGCAATGTTCCCCGGCCCCATCCGGAATTTTCCAAAACCTATCCTGAAATGTACGTATCCATGGGGATCACCGCTGAAAACGTGGCCAGCCGCTACAAGGTGTCCAGGGAAGATCAGGATATCTTTGCCGCAGCATCCCAGGCCAAAGCAACGGCAGCCAGAGACAACGGCAAATTTACTGAAATCATTCCCACCCCGGCCTACAAATATGTTGAACAGGCTGACGGTACCTACAAAAAAGAGACCTTTATTGTTGCGCATGACGACGGTATCCGGGCCTCCACACCGGAAGGGCTGGCCAAACTGGGAGCGGTATTCAAAGTAAACGGTTCCGTTACTGCCGGCAACTCTTCCCAGACCACAGACGGCGCGGCTGCCTCCATCATCGCTTCCAGGGAAAAATGCAAGGAGCTGGGTTTGACCCCCATTGCACGGCTGGTTGGTTACACCACCGTCGGGTGCAAGGCAGATGAAATGGGCGTTGGCCCCAAATATGCCATCCCCAAAGTGCTTAAACAGGTGGGAATAACCATTGACGACATCGACATTTATGAAATCAATGAAGCCTTTGCCTCCCAGGCCCTGCATTGCATCCGGGAACTCGGCATTGAAAAATACATGGATAAAATCAATATCCATGGCGGCGCCATCGCCCTTGGCCATCCGTTGGGATGCACCGGAGCCAAACTGACAGCCACATGCATTGCCAACCTCAGGGAAGTAGGCGGCAAATATGGTGTTGTTTCCATGTGCATCGGCGGCGGCATGGGTGCTGCTGCGGTATTTGAAAAAATCTGATAGTACGTAACATCAGTTCGTTTAAAAAAACCGGTTTGCCTTTTGGGTAAAACCGGTTTTTAACATGAAGCGTCTTTTATTTTTCCCAAGGCCCTAACTTCGGGTTGACAAGGCCATGAAAACACGTATGAGAAATTAATATGGAAGCGATATCCTATACATTTGCAAGGCAGAACCTGGCCAAAACAATGGAAAAAGTATGCAATGACCACTCGCCGGTAATTGTAACGCGAAAATCTTCAAATGCCGTGGTCATTATGTCTCTTGAAGACTATGAGGCCCTTGAAGAAACGGCTTATCTTTTACGGTCACCCCAAAACGCAAAACGGTTACTGGAGTCAATAGCCCAGCTTCGTTAGCACTACTGATGCCGGACATAAGGCCCGAAAATTCTTATTCTTTTGGGCCGAAAAACCGGTCAGCCCCTTCAATGGACCGGATGTGAATATCCCGCTGGGGAAAGCTGATCTCTATGTTGTTTTCCCGGAACTTTTTATCGATCCTGAACCTGATATCCGTATCCACCTCCAGCATATGGTCTATATCGGTCCAGAGCCGCACCACAAAATTCAGGGCACTGTCGCCAAAATCCGTAAAAAGTACGTCCGGCATTGGGTAGCCAAGGACATTGGGAGCATCCGCAGCAATCTGCAGTAAAATCGTCCTCACCAGTTCCACATCAGATCCGTATGCCACGCCCACGCTGATTTTGCGGCGGATCCGTTTGTCCTTGAAACTCCAGTTGGTTACCTGGCTGCTGATAAGATCGGCATTGGGAATAATCAGGGAGGCATTGTCATAGGTCTGCACGATAGTGGACCGGACATTTATTTTTCTTACATTGGCCCAGACGCCGTTGACCTCCACATCATCCCCAACCTGGATGGGCCGCTCAAACAGCAGGATAATGCCGGATATAAAATTGTTGAAAATGTTTTGCAGGCCAAATCCGATACCAATGCCCAGGGCACCAAAGGCGACGGCCAGGGACGCCGTGTTCAGCCCAAAGGCATGCAGGGCAATGAGAAGGCCCAGTGCCCAGATCATATAAACCGAGATGGTTGTGATGGACTCCTGCAGGCCCTGGTCCATACCTGAACGGCTTAAAAATTTTTTCTGGAACAGCCATTTCCATATCCGCACCAGGGCATAGGTGAAAATCAGCACAAGTCCTGCACTAACCGCCCCCAAAAAGCTGAACTGCATGTTGCCGATGCTTAAGGGGAGGGCCAGAACCTGGTACAGATGACCCAGCACGGTCTCGGGATCACCCCAGGTCAGCAGCAGGACAATTAAAAGGGTAACCATCCAGCACAACTGACCTGCCCGGATGGCCAGCCACTGAACAGGATAATCGTCATAAACAAACGCTTCCTTTCTGGTATGGCTTTGCTCCCTGTAATAGTGATCCCATTCCTGGAGCAGGTGAAAAAGAACCGTCCACCAGCAAAAAACCACAAAACTCTGAACCCAGGAAAGGACCCAGTGGGAGGCAAGCAGTTCATAACCGGTCATGTCCAGCATGAGAGAAACACCGGAAATCAGAAGCATTGCATATTTGGTGGTCAGAAGCCGGATCAGCTGATTTCTGTCCTGATGATTTTCCCCCGGGGACTGAAGCGTATTGAAATTGATATCCCGCCAGGTTTTAAGGGTCCAGACAAGCATGATAAATGCACTTGTCATGCGCAGCAGGATCAGCAGACCCGAACTTTGCCCCAAAACGGCGTGCACCAGCCCATGGACAAGAATAAAAACAACCGCAGAACGGGTGAAACGGATCAGATTCCGGGCATTGGCTTCCCCGCCCACGACATCAGTAAAAACTGTTTTCAACGCCCGGCAGATCCATTTACACCCAAGCAGAATCATTATCACCAGGGCGGCCTCCCCAAAAAGTCTGGACACCAGAACCATTCGGTCCAGACGGCTGTACAGAAAAATGGTCAGGGCAGTCCCGGCCGGGATAATGGACATAATCAGCAAATCTGAGGCCATCTGATGCCAGACGCCAAGCTTTTGCACAACAGGCAGATTCGTTAACCCCGAAGCCTCTTTTCTAAGCCGCCTCAGAATGACAAGCACAGCAGCAAGGACAAAGAAAAATGATACCGCCAGAAGTTCCGCGTTCTGCCACAGCTTTTGAATCCCCAATACCCAGAACTGGGGATCAAAAACCAGGCAGATCCGTTCAATCAGGGTTTTGGAATCCTGCCGAAGCGTATTAAGCGCACCAAACCGCGCTTCCTTTTTTGTGCGCTCAAACAACCCTTTTGCTTTTTTCTGTTCAATGGTTTTTTCAAATTGTGCGTCCAGGGTTGTATATGCTTCCTTTATTTCCGCCAGCTTGCCCAGGCGTTCCTTGTATATCTGATCCAGCCGGGACAGCAACTCCTCTTTTTTCTTGAGTGCCCGGGCCAGACGGGTTGCCGTCTTTTTAATGGCCAGGGACTTGCCGCCGGAAGCGGTGTTCTCTTTAACACTGGCAAGTTCCGCCTGTTGTTTGTCAACAAGCTGCTTCTGATTTTCCAGATGTTCAAGTTCCTGTTTCAGGGCATCTTCTCCCGGAATAAGCTCCTGAAACATCTTCTGGGCCTCAATCATGGCGGTTTTCAGTTCAGTCCTGCTTTTCTGGAGCTGGGCAATATCAACATCCTCGGACAGCAGCAAATTCCGGAAAGAGGACAACAGGACCCGGTACCCGTTATATGCTGCTGTCAGGGACCTCTGGTCCTGCTCTTCGCTTGTTATACGGTTTTTATATTTTTCAAGGTCACTGAGTTCTGACTTTAAAGAGTTCTCAAGAATAGTACCCAGTTCATCAATCAACTGGGAGGTCGAGTCCTGCCCGGGTTCGGGTTCGGCAAACGCAGACGTAAATCCGCTGAAAACAGCAAATCCGGCAAACAGAATCACAAAAAATCTGAAAACAAATTGAATCGTTAAATTTTTCATATCCCCCCCATGGGCCGCAAGCCCACAACGAACAATGAAACTAAAGACGCCAACAATGCGGGGCTAAAACGGGCGCCCCAGGCGCTTCGCCCTCTTGTTTCCTGTATCTTGTCTCTAATTTCATGTAATGCCATGATGTTGCTAGAACCACCCTTTCTTTTTAAAATATGCAGCCATTGCACCGCCGATCACCGCCATGCTCCCCAATAAAACAAAATATCCCCACTGCCATTCAAGTTCAGGCATGAATTTAAAATTCATCCCGTAAATTCCGGCCAGAAAGCTTAAGGGGATAAAAATGGTGGAAATAATGGTCAGGGTGGCCATGACCTCATTCATACGATTGCCCTGGGCTGACATATAAAAATCAAGCATGCTGGACAAAAGCTCCTGAAGAGAAGTAACCGCGTCCAGAATATGATTAACATGATCCAGAACATCCGCATAAAAACGGATGGCGGCATCCGGAACAAACGGGGATTCGGATTTAATCAAACTGAGCATTGCCCCGCGCACCGGCCGGAGCTGCTTATTAAAAAAGATCACCTCACGCTTCAGCCGGTGTATCTGTTCAAGGTGATCGGGATTTAAATTTTCGAGCATATCACGTTCAACAGATTCCACGGTCTCAGCAATCTGTCCTACCACATCGAACGCCTGGTCAACAACCGCATCAATCAGGGCATAAGCCAGGTAACCGGGACCGGCCGTACGTATGTTTCCCCTTCCGGCCTCAAGTCTTTTCTCCACTGCTATAATACAGGGGGATGGTTTGTCCTGGACAAAAATCACCAGATTCTCCATGACGGCCAGACTGACCTGATTCTCTGATATCTCATGATTCCTGGGGTCAAAGGCCAGTTGTTTCAGAGTGACATAATAATAGTTATCAAACTCTTCAAATTTGGGCGGATGTGCCGGGTCAACCATATCCTCCAGGGTCAGGGTATGGATATTGAATAACTCACCCATCCTTGAAAAGGCAAAATGATCATGAATTCCGGTCACCTGAATCCATATGGTTTTCTCTTTCCGAATCAACCGCAGGGCTGCGTCAATGTCCGGGGGGTGGTATGTTTCAAACGAATCTTTAGAATAGCTTAAAACACAGATATCAGACCCTGTGCCCAAAGCAGTCTGAGTCTCAATCTGCAGGCCTGGCGGAGATCCGGCTTTTTTTTCTGATTTACTGAAAAACCTTGGCATGGTAAACTTTCCATTCAATTCACTATCGATTCTAAATTTGATGCACGGCCCTCACTATTGAAAAAAAAACGGTTTCATCCGGTTCATTTCCGGGTTGAAATCAAATGCTCAACAGGATTGCCTTCCTGTAAATATGCCCCAAACGGATCAGAAATTTTACTATCCATTGAAACCCTCTCCCAAAATTCATAGGCAGCCTCTATTACAATCCCGCGCTGATCTTCAGGTAAACCGATCTTTCGCGCAATGGTAGTCTGACTTAGGCCAGTCGCTGCCTGGATCTCTTTCGAAGTTGAAGGGCCTCGTTCCAAATATTCTATAATTGATAGCGGCATAACTAAAATCCGGAAAAGCCCGCGCCCCTTGCGGTCAATGTGTAGCAATTGGTTGGGCCAGTTCTAACATTTTATCCAAAAGCACTTTTAGCTTAGGGCATTTATCATATGCGATATTTGGATCGAGTTTGTCGAAAAGTTCTTTCCCGTTCACAACCTTTTTATATGATCTTTTTATATGCATGGGATAAAGACGTTCCAATAATTTTGCAGGTGGTTCATGAAAATTTACCAATTCTGGAGTTTTAATCTTTGGGGGAAATGCATTTTTGACTTCTACTGGAAAGATATCTGGTTGACTTAAAAGCCATGCCTCGACTTCATGAACAGCAAAAAAATGGAAAAAACGGGGATGATTTACTTTGTCCTCTATATGTTTTTTCCCCCATTGATATCGTTCGTCGCAATGCTTGATATGGTTTGGGTAAAAGGTCGGGCCGTAAAGATCTAACAGGGAAATAACGGCAATAATATCGTCTTTATCTGGCCCTTCTAGATGCATTTTTGCTTTCAGGGGCGCGTCTTTTAATAGTTCTGGCCACCCTTCAAAGCGGACAGTTCGAATTCCAACTGGTTTACTTATTTTTGGATCAATCCATTTTTTTAAAAATTGCGGCAACGATTTATTTTCGGTATAGCCTTCGACAAAAAGAATAAACCTCATATCATTTGCTCCAATTCTCCTGATTTAAAAAGAGCCCCCAGAGAGTATTCTTTCAGCCAATAGTCAAGTTTCTCGCCTTTTAGAGTATTTAACAAGGTTTCCCCGTTTTCCCACGTTGCCACAGTGGTTGTAGGCTTAGTTCCAACAAAAGCATCCAAAAATTGAGGCGAATGTGTTGTTAAGATAACTTGAGATCTAGTAGCCGCGTCAACAGCATACTCTGCGACTAATGGTAACATTGATGGGTGTAACCCTGTTTCCGGTTCATCAATTGCTATAATTGGTGCCGGTGATGGGCTGGCCAACACTGTTAACAAAAATAGAAAACGTAGTGTTCCATCTGAGAGTTCAGCAGCAGATTGTTCACGTTTTAATGATTTCCACCGAACCCTCATTTGAATTCTCTGGTCAGATGCGGGAGGAAAAACTAACTCTTCAAAATCATTTCCAAATGCTGCTCGCATAGCTGAATCTATATCTTTTTTGAAATCACGATCACCCGTGTAAAGTGTATGCATAACTGATATGAGATTTTGGCCGTCAGGATCAACTCGTTTTTCCAAGCGAGAAATAGCAGGTTGACGAACAGAAGCGTCTTTATTGGTATGCAGATCATGATAAACAGCAATAGCCGCCAATTCCCGTTGGAAAGGAGGGATATAGTGATTGTTGATAAATGGGCCTGATGCTATTGAAAGAAGACTTTCTTCCTCTGAAACAAATTCTTCAGGAGTAGTAAACGTGCGCTCTGCCTCATCAAAAATAACAGCCGTCTTTGAAAATCTTTCTAAAAATTTGAAAGGATTTTTTTCAAGTTTTTTCCTTAACTTGAGAGAATTAATCAATAGTTCCTTTTCTATTTTATATGAACTTCCAGTCCCAAGCCTTGCTAATTCAAGCTCATAATGTTCTGGCCCTAACTCTCCCCCCTCAGGCATTGATTCAAGAACAAATTTTATGGAAGTAGCAGTACCATCCCAAACAATAGGGTCCATTCCGCCTAACGATTGGATATACTTGCCGAGTTTTCCCTGTGCTGATACAGAAATTAATTCCATTAATCTCAATAAATTCGACTTTCCAGTCCCATTTGGACCAATAACCACGTTGAGGTCGCCAGGGAACCAACTTACATTTCGGAGAGAGCGGAAACCTTCTACATCCAATTGAGTAATTTTCATTATTATTTTCCTTCAAGAATTGATCAAAAATCAATGGAACCCGGGGTTCTTGGGAAAGCAATCACATCCCGGATATTGGAAATCCCGGTAATCATCATCAAAAACCGCTCAAACCCCATGCCAAAGCCGGCGTGGGGCACGGTGCCGAACCTGCGGGAATCCAGGTACCACCAGTAGGCATCCTTATCAAGGCCCATCTCATCCATCCGGGCTTCCAGCGGCCCTAAGCGCTCCTCCCTCTGGCTGCCCCCGATGAGTTCGCCGATGCCCGGCACCAGCAGATCCATGGCAGCCACGGTTGTGCCGTCATCGTTCATACGCATGTAAAAGGGTTTGATCTGTTTTGGATAATCCGTGAGAAACACCGGGGTCTTAAAATGTTCTTCAGCCAGAAACCGTTCATGTTCAGACTGCAGATCAATGCCGTACGCAACCGGATATTCAAATGGTTTGCCGCATTTTTTCAAAATTTCCACGGCTTCCGTATAAGATAACCGGGCAAAGGGTTTGCTGACCAGGGTTTCCAGCTGCGGTCCCAGGCTTTTGTCCACAAAACGCATGAACAGGTCCAGATCTTCCCTGCAATGTTCCATGGCATGGCCAACCAGGTATTTAACCAGCTCCTCGGCATGGTCCATATCGCCGTCAAGATCACAAAAGGCCATTTCCGGTTCCAGCATCCAGAATTCTGCGGCATGGCGCCGGGTATTTGAATTTTCCGCCCTGAACGCCGGGCTGAAGGTATAAACATCGCCCAGGGAAAGGGCAAACATTTCGGCAGAGAGCTGGCCGGATACGGTGAGATTGGCTTCCCGGCCGAAAAAGTCCCTGGAAAAATCCATTTTCCCCTGTTTTTGAACATCAGCCGGATCAAGACCTGTAACCCGGAACATCTCTCCTGCGCCCTCGCAGTCAGAGCCTGTGATCAAAGGGGAGTGAAGATAATAAAATCCCTTGTCCAGATAAAAGGCATGGATGGCCTGGGCCATCCGGGATCTGATCCTGAAAGCGGCCCCGTATTTGTTGGTCCGGGGCCGAAGGTGGGCAATGCTGCGCAAAAACTCGTCGGTATGCCGTTTTTTCTGTAACGGATAATTTTCCGGCGCAATGCTGATGACATCCACGGCAGTGGCCCGGATTTCCCATTTCTGACCCTTGCCGGGAGATTCAACCAGCTGTCCGGTTACGCCGGCCGCAGAACCGGTGGTCAGTTTCTCCACCTGGCTGTATTCAGAAAGATCGTTTCCGGCAATGACCTGGATATTGGCCAGACAGGAACCGTCATTAAGCTCAATAAAACTAAAATCCTTGGCATCCCTTTTGGTCCGGACCCAGCCTTGTACAAAGACCTCACCCGGTGGGCTGGCCATATCCAGCACAGTCTTTATCTTGGTTCTTTTCATTGCAATTTCCGTTTTTAAAATATATATTTACTGATTTTCAAACAGGTAACGTAAAGGTTAGAATATAAAGAAATTCAGTATCATGCACGAGCAAAATTATCAATACATCCTTAACCGGGTCCAGACCCCGACCCGGTATTCCGGCAATGAAATCAACACAGTGAAAAAAGACCGGTCCCGGGTTGATTTGACTGTTGCCCTGGCCTTTCCGGACCTGTATGAAATCGGCACCTCCCACTTTGGACTTCAAATCCTTTATTCCATTCTCAACAGCCGGGAAGATATTGCAGCAGAACGGTTCTTTGCCCCGGCCCCGGATATGGAAGCCCTGATGCGGGAAAAAAAGGTGCCCTGTCTCTCCATGGAGACCCGGACCCCCCTGGATCGCTTTGATATCATCGGCGTCAGCCTTTTGTATGAACTCAATTTCACCAATATTCTGACCCTGTTTGATCTGTCCGGCATCCCCTTTTATGCAACCCTGCGGGATGACAGCTTTCCGTTGATCATTGCCGGCGGTCCCTGCGCCTTTAATCCCGAGCCCTTAGCTGATTTTTTCGATGCCTTTGTCATCGGCGACGGAGAACAAGTCATCACCCAGGTGGCAGATACCGTTATTGCCTTTAAAAAGGAGGGCGACGGCAGAAAAAAGACCTTGCTCAGGATGCTTTCCCGGATTGAGGGCGTGTATGTGCCCTCCTTTTTTACCGTATCCCGGAATGGCGACGGCCGCCAGATTCTGACCCCGCGTTATGAGGATCATTCCCGTATCAAACGGGCCATTCTTCCGGAGCTGACCTTTGCCGATTTTCCTATTTCACCCATTGTGCCCTTTGGAAAACCGGTTCATGACCGTCTGCGCCTGGAAATCGCCCGGGGATGCTCCAGGGGATGCCGGTTCTGCCAGGCTGGAATGATTTACAGGCCTGTGCGGGAACGAAGCCTGGAAGACCTTCTTAAGATCGCAAAAGCCTCCCTGGCCGCCACGGGCTACTCGGACATCTCCCTTCTGTCTTTGAGCACCGGAGATTATTCACAACTGCCGGCATTAATGGAAGCGCTTCTGATGCTGAGCCAGGGCCAGTGCAATGCCATCAGTCTGCCGTCCATCCGGGCGGAGAGACTGACCCCCCAGCTCATGGCGCTGATCAAAAGTGTCCGTAAAACCGGTTTTACCATTGCACCCGAGGCCGGGACCCAGCGCCTGCGGGACATCATCAACAAGAACCTCTCCGAAGAGAGCATTGAAAAGACTGTTCAAAATGCCCTGTCCCTGGGCTGGAAAAACATCAAGCTGTACTTTATGACAGGCCTTCCTTTTGAACAGATGGATGACATCCAGGGCATTGCCGATCTTTCCCGGCGGCTGGCCGCCACCTACACCAAAGGGAAACAGATGATCAATGTATCGGTTACCTGTTTTATTCCCAAAGCCCACACCCCGTTCCAGGGCCATGCCCAGATGACCCTGGACCAGACCCGTGAAAAACTGCAGTACCTCAAGGACAGTCTGCGGCACCCCAAAGTCAATCTGAAATGGCAGGACCCCAAAATGAGCCTTCTGGAAGGGGTCTGGGCCAGGGGAGACCGGGCATTGTCACCGTTACTGGTCAAGGCATTTGAACTGGGATGCCGCCTGGACGGATGGAGTGACCTTTTCAATTTCAGCCTGTGGGAACAGGCCTTTGAGGCCACAGGCATTGATCCTGCCTTTTATACCTCCCGCCAGAGAGCGCCTGACGAGCCTTTTCCCTGGGACCACATTGATTCCGGGATTAAAAAAACGTTTCTGGAAAGCGAATGTAAAAAAGCGGAAAACATGGCCCTGACACCGGACTGCAGGGAAAATACCTGCACCGGATGCGGTATTTGCAACTTTAAAACCATTGCGCCTGTGGTTCAAAAAAATAAGGGCGATCAGGAAGCGGCGCCTTCGGATAAACCCAGAAACGAACCATCGAACATTCTTTTGGACGATGCGTTTATCAAATATGAATTGGAATTTTCCAAACTGGAAGACGCCAGATTTTTCGGCCACCTGGAAATGGCCACCATTTTCGAGCGGGCAGTCAAGCGCACAGGCTTTGCCGTAAAATACTCCCAGGGGTTTAATCCGTCCATGCGTATGTCCTTTGCCACGGCCCTGCCTTTAGGGATGGAAAGCGAAGAGGAACGTCTCTACATCTATTTTGAAAAAGGATTGAAGCCCGGCAGGATCATGTCTGCCCTGAACGCCCAGCTGCCCCGGGGCATTCAGATTACAGACTGCACGCTTTTCCGTAAATCACCGCAAAATCCCACACCCCGGGACACCTATCAAATCTCATTCGGGGCACCCTGTATCTGCCAGCCCGAACTGGACCGGTTTCTGGCCCTGTCTGAATTTATGGTTGAAGATCTCAGTAAAAAGGGTAAAATTCGAAGAACAGATTTGCGAAAAGCGCTTTCATCCGTCCGGCTGATCTCCCCTATCTGCCTTGAAATGACGCTGACATCCTATAACGAGCGTATCGTCAGGCCTGCAGAAGTTCTGGCCATGGGATTTAATGTTGATGATACTGTTGTCAAGGATGCAAGAATAAAAAAAATTAAAGGGTAATCTAATATATCATAAGGTACATCATAAGGATTTGTTATGCTCAAAGAGCTTGTTGTCAATTGTGCGCCCCATGAAACCCGGGTCGCCCTGCTGGAAAATGGGACCATCGTCGAAGTTTTTAATGAACGCAGGGATGACACAAGTATTTCAGGCAACATCTATAAAGGCAGGGTCCAGCGGGTGCTGCCGGGTATGCAGGCGGCGTTCGTGGATATCGGATTCGACCAGGCTGCATTCCTCTATGTGGATGATGTTCTGGATTCCGCCAGTCTTAAGTTTTGCAGGCAGCTGGAACAGGATGCGGATGCAGAAGAACGGGATGATGACGGACTGGCTGTTGATGAGATGGACCAAGAATCCGAGTCATGGAAAGCCCCCGCACCTGAATGCGCCATCCAGGGACTTCTGGTGGAAGGCCAGGAAATCCTGGTCCAGGTGGCAAAATCATCCATAGGATCCAAAGGCCCCCGGGTCACCACCCATATTTCCCTGGCCGGCAGGTACATGGTGCTTATGCCCACGGTGGATCACATCGGCATTTCCAGACGGATCACGGACGAGACAGAACGGACCCGGCTGCGGGATATGCTCAAAGGGCTGCGTAAAAATAATTTCGGTTATATTTTCAGGACCCAGGCCAAGGATATTGATGAACTCACCTTGTCAAAAGAGATCGAATTTTTAAACAATACCTGGCAGGATATCCAGGAAAGAAACCGGACCATATCGGCCACAGCCCTGGTTTACAAAGATCTTAATGCCACCTTCCGGGCGGTCAGGGATCTTCTGGCCAATGAAGCGGACAAACTGATCATTGATTCAAAAAATGAATATGAAAGCGTCCAAAATTTTTTGAACAAACTGATGCCCGATCTTAACCTTTCCGTTGAGTTGTACCAGGGCAAAGAGCCCATTTTTGACGCATACAATATTGAAGGAGACATCACCCGGGCCTTGAAAAAGAAAATATGGCTCAAATCAGGCGGGTATATTGTTATTGAGCAGACCGAAGCGTTAGTGGCCATTGACGTAAACACAGGACGTTACGTCGGCAAACGCAACTTTGATGAAACCATTCTGAAAACCAACTTGGAAGCCATCAAGGAGATTGCCTACCAGATCCGGCTGCGCAATATCGGCGGCATCATTATCATTGACTTCATTGACATGCGTAAGACCGCCCACAAGGACAAGGTCATGGCCCAGATGCATGAAGCCATGAAAAAGGATAAAAGCCAGACAAATATTCTTCCCCTTACGGAACTTGGCCTGGTTCAGATGACGCGCAAGCGCACCCGCCGCAATCTGACCCGGACCCTTTGTGAGCCCTGTTTTTACTGTAATGGAAACGGCTACCTGCTGTCGGGCAAATCCATCTGTTACAAAATTTACAGGGACCTGGCCGCCGAAGCCAGGGACATGATGGGCAACAGGTTTACGGTAAAAGTACATCCGGAAATTGCCCAGCTTTTCCACGGCAGTGAAAACCATCTGCTGGTTTCCCTGGAATCAAAATTTTCAAAGCCCATTTCCATTTACCCGGAACCCCATTACCATATTGAGGAATACCACATATTTGAATCCCTTACCCCGAAACCGCCAAAAGGAGAAAACCTGCCCTAGGGACCGTTTAATAGCGCCAATCTCTATTCTTCTGGTTGATTTTTAAAAACCACCTTCAGTTTGATTGACATTAATAAACATATGGATTAGTATTCTATGTTTATTGCAGGTTATGAAATTGATATATTGATAAATAATAACAAGACAGGACAAGGAAACAGGATTTTATGAAACGCACTTATCAGCCAAGCAACCGGAAAAGAACCAGAAAACACGGATTCCTGAAAAGAATGGCCACCCCAGGCGGCAAACGCGTAATTAATGCCAGACGGGCCAAGGGAAGAAAGAGACTAACCACGGTTTAACTCTTTCAGGGTTTATTGAGTAACTTTTCTTTACCCAAAGATGTTCGGCTCCGGAAACGGGTCGAATTCTTAACGCTTTCACAACATGGCAGAAAGATACGAAACAGTCATTTCATAGCTGCTGTTTCCAAGGGAACAGGAAAAAACAATCGAATTGGAATTACCGTATCTAAAAAAGTGGGGAATGCAGTCGCGCGCAACAGAATAAAAAGGCTTGTAAGAGAATATTTCAGACACAGGAAAGATTTTATATCCGGAACAAACGACATCAGCATAATTGGAAGAAAAGGTCTGACAACACTGTCCAATAAACAGATTAATGAAAAGCTTAATAAACTATTTGAAAAAATAGCATCAGCATAAATGGGCAAACAGCTGTTATCCATATTGATCAGGTTTTATCAGATTTTTGTATCGCCGCTCCTTGGCACCCATTGCAGGTATGAGCCATCGTGTTCGCACTATGCTCTGGAAGCGATTCAAAAATATGGCAGTACAAAAGGCAGCATTTTGGCAATAAAAAGAATATTGCGCTGCCACCCGTTCCGGCCTGGAGGTTATGATCCGGTCCCTTAAACCAGCTTTAAAAACAACCTGTTACGCGTCACCTGCCTTCCTCTTCTTATTCTTACAGTTTTAAGACAACCCCCTTGTTTTAGGAGAGAAGATGGATGAGCAAAAACGATTATTTTTAGCTGTGGTGCTGTCAGTTGCAGTCATTTTGGGCTATCAGTTTTTTTTCGCCCCCGCACCCAAGCCTGATAATCAAAACCCTGATACCCCGTCACAGACGATGGATTCGTCTAAATCCGATTCCGCCAAGGTTTCTGATTTTACCCCCCGGACAGAACCGGAACCTGCTCCAGCAGCCCGGTCGGAATTACGGGACTTTCGCACGATTACGCTGTCCACCCCCTATTACACCATTGCCGTCAGTGAACATAGAGCTGCGGTAACAAGCCTGACCCTGAAGGATTACAGGGAAACCAATGATAAGGGTTCTCCTGCAAAACAACTGGTCCCCAGGGAACTGGCCGATCTTACCGGGGGGATCTTTCCCGTTGATACGGCCCGGGGAAGTATCCGGGGACTGGCTGATGCTGTTTTTTCAGCCAATGCCGGCAGCACGGATATCTCCCTGAAGGAAGGGGAAAAAAACATTACATTTTCCTGGACAAACCCGGATGGGATTACCGTAAAAAAAATGCTGACCTTCAGGGCGGACTCCTACCTTATCCATTGCAACATCATTGTTCAGAACGGATCGGGCATGCCGATCAACGACGCCATGGTCATTTGCATTCCCGGTCATTTCAATGAAGATATCAAGCATCGCTCCCGGTTCGCATATGAAGGGCCGGTGGCCTATCTTGACAACAAGTTTACCACCATAACCCCCAAGGACATTGAAGACAAGGACACCTATTCGGGAACCGTGGGCTGGGCCGGTTACACCAGCCGTTATTTCCTGACGGCGGTTATGCCCGACACACCTGAAGCAGCCACCTTGAAACTGTCTTTTGCCAATGAGGTTGTGATCAACCGGCTGGTTTCCCCGATGCCCAGGATAGACCCGGCAAAACAAAATCAGCAGTCCTTTACCCTGTATATGGGCCCCAAAAGCCATAAAATTTTAAGCCAGTACGACAACCTTTTGAAAAAATCCGTTAATTTCGGTTTTTTTGATATCCTGGCCAAGCCGCTGCTTATTGCCATGAACTTCATCCATGATATTATCCCCAATTACGGGGTAGCCATCATTATTCTGACCATCTTCATCAAACTGATATTCTGGCCCCTGGGCACCAAAAGCTACAAGTCCATGAATGAGATGAAAAAGGTGCAGCCGTTGATGACGCAGATCCGGGAAAAGTACAAGAATGATAAACAGCGCATGAACCAGGAAATCATGTCGTTGTACAAAACCTACAAGGTCAACCCGGCTTCCGGGTGCCTGCCGCTGCTGGTGCAGATGCCCATCTTCTTTGCCCTGTACCGCATGCTCTACATGGCCATTGAACTGCGCCATGCGCCATTTGTGGGGTGGATTACGGATCTGTCCGGTCCGGACCGCCTGTTTCACTTTAATTTTGCCATCCCTTTCATGGACGCCCCTTACGGCATCCCGGTGCTGACACTTCTGATGGGCGCATCATTCCTGCTCCAGCAGAAAATGACACCCACGGGCGGGGACCCCATTCAGGCAAAAATGATGATGCTTATGCCCATATTCATGACGGTTCTGTTTATCAACTTTCCGGCAGGTCTAGTCCTGTACATGTTTGTCAACAACGTCATCTCAATGGGCCAGCAATATTACACACAAAAGATTTTAGCCTAAGGAGGACGCATGAACCAACCTCTTGAATTTAGCGGAAAGAATGTCACGTCAGCAGTTGAAGCGGCCTGCAAGCAGCTTGGTATCCCCAAAAAAGAATTGAAATATAATGTGATCTCAACGGGAACAACCGGTATTTTCGGTATTGTCGGTCGTAAGGATGCCCGTATCCGGGTGACGGTTCCTGCCAAAGAGACAGTGCAATCTAAGGAAGACAAGGAAGGCATTCTTTCCATTGTAGATGAGGCCTTTGGCCAGATCAAACCAGAACCCCAAAACTTATCGCCTGCCCCCAAAAAGCCGGCACCGAAACCAAGACCGCCAAAAGAAAAAGAACCGGAAGAGGTGCCTGACAGCCTGGATGAAGAATTTCAGAATCTCGAAACCGAAACTGAAATCGAAACCGAACCGGAATTTGATGATGAAGATACCGGCCGGTGGGATTCCCGCCCGGCATCCAGATCTGAAAAGCCGGACAAAGAGGAATTGCCGCCGGTGCCTGTATCCCAGGCAGCCATTGACTTGGGCGTTGAAGCGGTACAAAAAATGGCAGACCTGATCACCGAAGACGCCCATGTTGAAGCCATAACGATAGAGGACAGACTGACCCTTCAGATCAATGGCGGAAACACCGGCATTCTGATTGGCCGCAAGGGTCAGACCCTGGACGCCATGCAGTTTCTTGCAGATAAAATCATCAACCGCCAGAACGACGCCCGTGTCAGAGTCAAAGTTGACATTGAAGGCTATATGGAGACCCGGAAGGCCAACCTGAAGCACCTGGCCCTGAAAATGGCGGAAAAAGCAAAAAAAACCGGACGGCCTGCCACCATTAACCAGATGAGTGCCCAGGACCGCCGTATTGTTCACCTTGCCCTGAAGGAAGATGCCCTGGTTCGCACCCAGAGCATGGGAGATGGGTATTACAGACGCTTGGTTATTTTCCCTAAAAAACGCAATTCCTACCGGGGGAAAAAGCGGTTCAAAAAGTAAATGACAGATACAATTGCCGCAATAGCCACCCCTTTTGGAAGCGGCGGCATCGGTGTTATCCGGATTTCAGGACCCACGTCCTTTGATCTGGCAGCTAAAATTTTTTCAAAGACACCGGCCGAGGGGGAAAAAAAGGCACCGCAATTTATTTCCCACAGGGTAAGCCACGGCTATATTTGTGACGGGGATACCACGGTTGATGAAGTGCTTGTCATCCCTATGAAAGCCCCGCGTTCCTATACAGCCGAGGATGTTGTGGAGATCCAGGCCCATTCCGGTGCCATTGTGCTTCGCCGTATTTTAGACCTGCTGTTCAGGCAAGGCGTGCGCCCGGCAGAACCCGGGGAATTTACCCGGAGAGCCTTTTTAAACGGCCGTATTGACCTGACCCAGGCCGAAGCAGTGGCAGACATCATTAATGCGCGGTCGGACTCCTCCCTTAAATTTGCCGCCTCCCAGAACCTTGGCGTGCTGCGCCAAAGTATCCGGGATATGATATCTGTCCTGACCCAGTTTCTTGCCCGGCTTGAGGCTGCCATTGATTTTCCCGATGATGCAGGTGCATTTTCCTACACCAGTCAGGATAAAATCAGGCTTCAATCCGTTGCAGGCAGAATTGGGGAGCTTATCCAGCAACACAAGGATGCCTGTTTTTTAAAAACCGGCATACGCCTGGCCATCTGCGGGGAGCCCAATGTGGGAAAATCCAGCATCATGAACCGGATTCTGGAAAAGGAAAAATCCATTATTACGGCCATCCCCGGCACCACCCGGGACCCCATTGAAGACAGCCTGACCATTGAGGGTATTCCCTTTGTCATTGTTGATACGGCCGGCATCCACCAGACAGATGATCTTGTGGAGATCATCGGCATTGAAAAGGCCAGGGACGAGATAGACGCGGCTGATATTGTCCTGTATGTGATTGAACCGGGAAAACCCTTTCCCTGGAAAACCGTATCAAAGATCCTTACAGAAGATAAGCCGGTCATTTTTGCCATCAATAAAATGGACCTGGCTGATAAACTTGATCCCCCCCAAATGCCTGAGAAATACGCCGACCCTTGCCCCCTGGAAATCTCCGCGCTCACAGGAAAAGGCCTAGATACCCTTAGGACAAGGCTTCTGGAGACCTGTATCAGCAAGCTTGAGATTGGAGATGATGCGGTCATTCCCAATCTGCGGCATAAAAACGCCCTGGTCCAGGCCCTTGAGTATATGACAACGATGATGGAAGGGCTTGAAAACGGCCAGGAAGAAGAAACCCTGGCACTGGATGTCAAGAATTGTATTGACCATCTCGGGACAATTACCGGGGACACGGCGCCTCCGGATATCCTTGATGCTATTTTTAATAATTTCTGCATTGGGAAATAAAAGGTATACCCATGGATTTAGATAAACATTTTGTAAAATATGAAGCGGTTGTCGGCATGGTGGACCAGGTCTTTGACCGGGTTAAAAAGGAGTTTCCCAAAGAGGTGTTCTGCAGGGAAAAATGTTCTGACTGCTGCTATGCCATTTTTGACCTGACACTGATAGAGGCGCTGTACCTGAACCACAAGTTTAATGAAACATTTTCAGGCAATGAAAAAGCCGACTTCATTGCCATTGCCGACAAAACAGACCGGGCTTTGGCCAAAATGAAGCGGGATGCCTACAAAAAAGTCAAGCAAGGGGCTGACCAGCTTGAAATTGTGGCAAAAATGTCCCAGGAACGGGTCCGTTGCCCCCTTCTGGGTGAAAACAATCTGTGCCGGATGTACGAGTACCGCCCCATTACCTGCAGGGTATACGGGATCCCCACCTCCACGGCCGGGGCCTCCCACATCTGCGGCCGGACCAACTTTGTCCAGGGCAAGCCCTATCCCACCCTGAACATGGACAAAATATACACCCAGCTCCAGCTTTTGTCTGCGGAACTGGTCAAGGAGATCAACTCGTCCAACATCCGGATGCATGAACTGCTTATTCCTGTATCCATGGCCATGGTCACCCTGTTTAACGATGAATTTCTTGGAGTGAAAAAAGATGAGTGAGACCTACTTCTCCCCGGAGGAAATTGAAGAAAGAAAAAAGGCCATTTTCGATGCCATGGGAAACCGGGGCCAGCGGCAGATCATGAAAACAGGGTATGACAAATGGAACCCGTTTCAGGAACCCAAGGATCCCATTGACATCCGCAAGGATAAAACCAAACGGACCTCCCAGCAGCTGATCCGGGAGTTTCTCACAGCCATTGATGCGGATGACTATTCCAACAGCTATGCCCAGGGCGCCCTTGAAATGTGCCTTGGCATCATAAATGACGAGGAGAAAATCAGGGGCATGTTCGATTTTGCCCACTGGTATACAAGACTGCTTGAAAAAGAGGGACATGATCCCCTTTAACCGGGACCGTGCCCTGGAGATTCTTAATAACGCCACGGCACGCCTGACAGCCAGGGCTTATATTCGTGAAATCAGCCGGGAGTTTGCCCTGACACCATTCCAGGCAAAAAAAGTGCTTACATCCCTTGTGGCGCGCCAGGATGTGGCCTACCAGGATCTGTATGGATCCACCTATGTCATGGAAAGCTTTTCAAAACCGGTCCGGATCACGGACCGGTTTTTTATTCTGCCCCCTGATATTTCAAGCATTGCCGGTCCCGAGGATATAGATATCCGGATAAGCGCGGGTATCTCCTTTGGCACCGGCCACCACCCCACCACCCGGCTTTGCCTGGCTGCCCTGGACAGGCTTTTTTTCTCAACAGCCTTGTCAGGCCATCTCCTCCAAGGCGGAAAAGCAGGAGATATCGGCACGGGTTCAGGGGTACTTGCCATGGCTGCCTGCCTTGCAGGCATGTCCCAATGCATGGCCTGGGAAACAGACCCCAATGCTGTCTGCGAGGCCTGCAGGAATGTGGCAGCCAACGGTCTTGAAACCAGGGTAAACGTCATCCACGGCACCATGGCAGCCCAGGATTTAAGGCTTTCCCTGGTTATGGCCAATTTAAGGTTTCCCACCCTTAAGCAGCTTGCACCTGATATGTGTTCAATCCTGATACCCAACGGACATCGGATTCTTT
>NZ_JBFXHE010000036.1:0-20468 GCF_050177295.1 Desulfobacter sp. | reverse complement strand
CAGATCCTGTTGGGCTGCGGCAAGTTCACAGGCCCGGGCCTGGGTAAAGGGTTTGCCCTGGGGGCTTAAACATGCCACCCAAGGGGTATCGGCCATCTGTCTGGCAGACACAATGGCTTTTTCCAGAGGCCCCGGCATCATTACCATGCCGCTTCCTCCGCCGTAGGGGCGGTCATCCACGCTGTTATGCCGGTCTGAAGAAAAATCCCGGATATTAATGGCATCAGCGCTGATAATATTCCGGTTCAAAGCCCTTGCCAGGATGCCGTTGGCAAAAAAAGCCCCAAGGAATTCCGGAAACAGTGTCAGTACAGTAAACTTCATGGCCCAAATCAGTCCGTGATGAACCCCTGGGGAAGCTCGGTTGTAATCACACCGGTGTCAAGGTTTACATCCTTGACAAACACGGCATTCATGGGGATCAGCACTTCCTGTTTGCCCTGGGGCGTTTTATCCGTAACAACCAGGATATCATCGGCTCCGGTGGGAAAAAGCTGCGCAACTGTCCCAAGTTTCCCTTCGCAGGCATCCACAACCGTCAACCCGATCAAATCCTGCCAGTACCAGGTGTCTTCATCCAGGTCCGGCAGGTTGTTTTTATCAACCAGGACAAGCTTGCCCACAAGGGATTCAGAAGCGTCCCGGGTGCTGACCCCTTCAAGGCTTAGAAGCACGCCTTTTTTATATTTGCCGGTCCAGCCAATCACATATTCCCGGCCAGAGTCCAGGGTCTCATCCTCATTCTTGAGCACCACGGCAAGCCCTTTGGAAAAGGTGTCGGGCGACTGGGCCCAGGACCACACCTTCAGGTTGCCCCCAAGGCCGTGAACGCCCGTGACCTTGCCAATGGTCAGCCAGGTGTCTGAAAATTGCATGGGCACCGGGCCATGGGAGCTACTCAATGATTTCCAGTACTGTGCGCTTTTTCAGCTTTGTAGCCGCGGCACTCAGGATTGTCCTCATGGCCCTGGCGGATCTGCCCTGTTTACCGATCACCTTGCCTAGATCTTCCTTTGCCACCTTGAGTTCAAGCACGGAAGTCTGGTCACCTGTTACTTCAGATACCTGAACTTCATCGGGATTGTCTACCAATGCCTTTGCTAAATACTCAATCAGCTCTTTCATAAAAACGTCTCCTAATAAATGACTTAAAGGCCCGGCGGTTTTCAAGACGTGTCCTGCGGTTTTGTTCTCTTAAGAGGGCCTTTCCTTAGGCAGAAACGCTTTGTGCGCTCTGTTTTTTCAGGATACTTTTTACCGTTGTGGAGGGTTTTGCACCCTGTTCCAGCCAGTACTGTACCCGCTCTTGTTTCAGGGTGATAACAGCAGGATTCTGCATGGGATCATAGGTACCGACCGCTTCAAGGAACTTGCCGTCCCTGGGCGCCTCAATATCGGCGGCAACGATTCTGTAAAAGGGTTTCTTTTTAGTGCCTTTACGGGTAAGTCTGAGTTTTACTGCCATGGTTTTTCTTGTCTCCTTAGAACGGAAGCATGCCCCGAAGGGATTTCATGCCGCCTTTATTAAATTTTTTCACCATTTTCATGGACTGGGTATAACTTTTAAGCAGTTTATTCACATCCTGAACCGATGTTCCCGAGCCAAGGGCAATCCTTCTCTTACGCGATGCTTTCAGGATTGCGTGTTTGGCCCGTTCCTCGGGGGTCATGGAGTTAATAATTGCCTCTATTTTTAGAAATTCTTTATCGTCTATGTTCAAATCATTGAGCATCTTTTTATTCACCCCGGGCAGCATGCCTAAAAGATCTTTTATGGATCCCATTTTGCGAACCTGCTGCATCTGATTTTTAAAATCTTCCAGGGTGAACTGGTTTTTCCGCAGTTTCTTTTCAAGGGCCTGGGCCTCTTTCTGGTCAACCGCCTCCACAGCCTTTTCAATAAAAGACAGGGTGTCTCCCATTCCCAGAATTCTGGACGCCATGCGATCCGGATGAAAGGGCTCAAGTGCCGTGGACTTTTCACCCACACCGATGAACTTTAAGGGCTTGCCTGTCACCGCTCTGATGGACAGGGCCGCACCGCCTCTGGCGTCACCGTCCATTTTGGTCAGCACAAAGCCTGAAATATCAAGCCGTTTGTCAAATTCACCGGCAATGTTTACCGCGTCCTGGCCGGTCATGGCATCTGCCACCAAAAGAATTTCCGCCGGGTTGATACCCTTTTTGATCTCTTCAAGCTCAACCATGAGCGCGTCATCCAGATGCAGCCGCCCTGCAGTGTCAATGAGCAGGGTGTCGCAGCCAAGGTCCCTTGCGGCAAGCTTTGCATCCTGGCAAATCTTAAGCGGCTTCATGTCTGTTGTGGATGCAAATACCGGCACCCCCACCTGTTTGCCCAGCTTGGCCAGCTGGTCTATGGCGGCCGGGCGGTACACATCCACGGGCACAAGATAAGGCTTTCTGCCGATTTTGCACAGAAAGCGCGCCAGCTTGCCCGCCGTGGTCGTCTTGCCGGAACCCTGCAGCCCCACCAGCATGATGGACGTTGCCCCGGTTGGGGCAAAATTCAGTTCCTGGTGGGCGGAGCCCATCATTTTTGTAAATTCTTCATTTACAATCTTGATGACCTGCTGGCCCGGGGTCAGACTCTGCATAACCTCCTGGCCAAGGGCTCGGGCCTTTATATCTGAAATAACATTTTTTGCAACCTTATAATTGACATCGGCTTCCAGAAGTGCCAACCTGATCTGTTTTAAGCCGTCTTCAATGTTGTTCTCGGTAAGGGTACCGTGTCCTTTCAGCTTTTTAAAAACAGAATCCAGCCGGTCACTTAAATTGTCAAACATGTGCAAAACAACCTTTTTCTCAGTATCAAATCAAATTATTGAATTTAGAAAATAATCCGTGTAATGTCAAGAAGATAATAAAAAATATACAGGTGTGTACAATGGAAGATATACTGGATTTCACCCGGCAGGATCTGGGCAACTGGTTTAAAAATAAAGGGATACGATCATTCAGAGCAGACCAGGTGTTCAAGTGGCTCTACCTGAAACTTGCCGGCAGTTTCGAAGAGATGACCGACCTGGGTAAGGCGCTGCGCCTGGAACTGGCCGAACATTTTTTTCTGGGAACCCTGGAGTTGGCAAACATGGAAACGTCTGTTGATGCCACAAAGAAGTTTTTGCACCGGCTGGCAGACGGGGAATATGTGGAAAGCGTACTGATACCCGAAAAAGACCATTACACCCTTTGTGTGTCCACCCAGGCCGGATGCGCCATGAACTGCAAGTTCTGCCTGACCGCCAAAACCGGGTTTAAAAGAAACCTGACCATGGGAGAGATTGTGGGGCAGATATGGCATGCACGCCGGTATGTGGCCCGACAGGGCCTGGAGCCCCTGTTCCTGTCCAATATCGTGTTCATGGGCATGGGGGAACCTTTGGCCAATTATGACAACCTTATGCGCAGCCTTGGTGTGGTTTTTGATACGGATTTCGGGATGAAGTTTTCCTCTCGAAGGGTAACGGTTTCCACCTCCGGCATTGCGCCTAAAATCATTCAGCTGGGCCTTGATACCGAAGTGAACCTTGCCGTGTCGCTCAATGCCACGGACAATAACCTGCGCTCAAGCCTGATGCCGGTTAACCGGACCTGGCCCATTGAGACATTGCTTGCGGCCTGCAAAGAATTTGACATGAAGCCCAGGAACAAAATCACCTTTGAGTACATTCTGATGAACGGGGTCAATGACAGTGATGTCCATGCCCATGACCTGGCCCGCCTGCTTGCCCCTATTCGCGCAAAAGTGAATCTTATTCCATATAACGAGCATACCCAGGCACCCTTTAAAAGGCCTTCACGGGAGCGGATCAATGCCTTTTTAAGCATTCTTTTAGACCGGAACATGACCGCCATTGTCAGAAAAAGCAAGGGGGATGATATCTCTGCGGCCTGCGGGCAGCTCAAAGCGGCCCGGTTGGATTAACCGGCTGGGGTAGGTCAGGGTTTTTGTATCAATAGATTATGAAATGCCCCTGATTCAGGCGTGACAACCTCTATTTCCCTTGTTTCCTGTTTTTGAAAAACACTGATACGCGTTAACGCACCGGCAGATGCTTTGGTGTATCCGGATGTGATCGTGGCTGCCAGGTGCAGGGCGGTTTCGTCGGTCTGCCCGAAAACCAGGGCATCCGGGCCGGCCAGGTGGGTACAGCGAAGCCGGATGTGGGTTGCCGGATCATAGAGATCCATGATCCGTTTGTTCTCTGCCTTATTTCTTCCCACCACAAGCTTGGATCTGCTGTCCAGGCGGAAGTGCCGGCCGTAATTGAGCAGATGCAGCTGGGTTTTACTTTGCGTTTTCTGGACATATAAAAGATCTCTTAACCGCTGGGAATACCCCTTGTCCGTGAGCAGGCATCCGCCGGCCGGAGATGGATATTCCGTGATGCCGTACTTTTCTGCCAGGGCGACCTGGGGTTTTCTGCTCCGGCCGCTGATGGACGCAAGACGACTTCTGTCCACAAGGCCCGTTTGCTCGGCAATGGTCTCGGGCAGTATACCTGCGCTTAAAGGACGAAGAATCAGACCGTCAAACCCGCAATTTTTTTCTACATAGCGCAGGGAACTTTTTGTCTGGGATTTAGGCCGCTGTCCCACCACCTCACCTGAAAACAGGAAATCAGCCCCTAGCTGCGCCATCATGGCACCTGCCTTGGCAAACATCAGTGTATGGCAGTCCATGCAGGGATTCATGTTTTTGCCGAAACCTGCCTTGGGGGCCTTCATCATTTCCATGTAGGCATCTGTAATATCTTTCACAATCAAAGGGATGCCGATCTGTTTCGAGGCTTTTTTTGCAGCCGTGGCATCAAAAAAAGGGGTTTCAAAACTGATCCAGGTTACATCAATGCCCTGGTCTTTGAGCATGAGGGCTGCCAGCATGCTGTCAAGTCCGCCCGAGCAAAGACCTAACGCTTTGACCTGTCTTGTGATTTTAATAGGGTTCATATATAAATTTTAAATTATGGAACAGGTATCCACATTTGTGCCGGTTATTATTGGGCGGTTAAAGGCCCACTATCCGGTTGTCAATACACAGCTTAATCACACCAGTCCCTTTGAGCTGCTCATTGCAACCATCCTGTCTGCCCAGTGCACGGATAATCAGGTCAACAAGGCGACCAAAGTGTTGTTTTCCCGCTACCCTGATCCCAAGTCCCTTGCCGGGGCAAGCCTTGATGATATAAAAAAAGTAATTTTTTCCACCGGCTTTTACAATAACAAGGCAAAGAATATCAAGGCCTGTGCAAATAAAATTCAAAAAGAGTTCAATGGGACAGTCCCCCGGGATATCAGGGCATTGACCAGCCTGCCCGGCGTGGGAAGGAAAACCGCCAATGTGGTCCGGTCCGTATGTTTTAATACCCAGGCCATTGTGGTGGATACCCATGTACTCCGGGTGTCGGGGCGTCTGGGACTTACCCATGCCACAGATCCGGTCAAGGTGGAGTTTGAATTGATGGATGTTTTACCCAAATGCGTGTGGAACGATATCGGGCTGCAGTTTATTTACCTGGGCCGCCGGATCTGCCATGCAAGAAAACCCGCATGCGACCGGTGTTTTTTAAATGACCTGTGCCCGTTTGCCGCACCTTAATTGACTTCGTTGTTTGGAACGAACCACTCTTTTTTTCGATAAACTAAATCTTGACTCTTGGCAACGATCTCACCTGTCCGATCATTTTTAATGCTGATATCATATAATGCCGTTGGCCCCGATTGGGACTGTTCAATTGCTTCGGCGATAAGCCGGTCGCCGGATCTTGTTGCTTTCAAAAAGTTCATTCCGACATTCAATGCGACAGCCATTTGCCCGCAGGAGTTGCTTGCCGCAGCAAAAGCCATATCTCCAAGGGAGAAAACCACACCGCCGTGGGTGATCCCGTGAAAATTAACCATGTCATCGTTGATCGTCAGGGTTACACGACTATGTCCCGGTCCCAGCACCTCAACTTTGGCCCCTAAGAATTGAGCAAACGGATCCTGTTGAATGTAATCATTTATCTTTTCTTCCCTGGTTTTTCCCATTTCAATCAACCTCTGTTAAACATTATTCTGGCATCATAATGCAATCACCGGCATCATCAATACAGTGACAACCCTAACTGCACACATAGCAGGGGTTTGCTGCTTTTTTTTCATATTTGATTACGTGGAATGAGTTTTTTGAAAAATTATACTCATCAGAAACACTTTTGTTAAAACGGACCTTTCCATTTATAAATTCAATTTGAAGGGGAACAGTTATCGCTACCTGTTCAGAACAAAGACTCTTTTTTTGAGAAGGGGCATACCTTATCTCTCCACCGGATGCAATTTTTACTATTATTACATTATTGATCGTACTCAGCGCTGTCACGTCTCCTTGGCTGTCGAACTGCAGAGAGTTGATATCCCCCATAATGCCTTCGGGATCATTATCATAGGCCGATATTTTTCCAATTTTTGTTTCAACAGCATAAGGCTGGGCCGGTTCAACCGATTTAATAGAACCGTCTTCATAAAAGGCGATTCCAACCCGGATACGCATTGTTCCTATGGGTGTCTTTGCCTCAACCGCCTCCTGGGGCCAGAGGGTGATACTTTTAATATTACCGTTTTTATAAAAGGCAATATTAATGATTTTGGCACGAATTGGCCCGCAGGACAGTTGCAGCTCAAGGTTCTTAGACAGAGCATACTCGTCTTTTTCTCCCCAGTAGCCGCTTAGCTTCCCATTGAGGGGAAAAAGCTTTTTCAATAATTCATTATTATAAAACATGACGAGTTCCGCGGATATTTTCCCGTATTTTGTTTCAATGTCGGCCGCATCCTGGAGCGGTGCTTTTTTAATATTTCCATTATCATAAAAATAAACTGGTTTTAATATCCTTCTTCCATGATCATCTACTGAATACTGGGGAACAATGACACCGACGGGTGTTTCAATCTCAACCCGTTCGGTAAAAAACAGGGAAGCGGGATTGCCGGATGCATATTTTTCCAGATTCAAATAACCGGGTATCAAGCCATATTTTGTCTTTAACACTTCCATTTTTCAACCCCTTTTTTATTCGTGGAAAAATTAACTTTTCTACGTCTTGGATAAAACATTGCTGAAAGATTCTTGCCATAGATGATCAAACATCATCCACACCCCATTCCAGCCATGGGATTTTTTTTGTTGCATGCCTGGATATCCCGCTGGACCATAAAGTCCATACTATGCCCCTCGAAAACGGCTTCGGCAGCCTCTAGGATGGTTCCGTCCAATTCTAAAATATCGATTTTTTTTTGGCTGAGTACACGGCGAGGGTTGTCACCGAGTCCTGCGACAATCAATGCCCTGCAATCACTGAGCATATCGCTTAACTCCTCCCAACGGCGCATTCCACCGCCGGGATTAGGTGTCTTCCGGGTTTGGACAAAATAAATCTCACCATTATCTTTGTCTTGACCATAGATTAATAATTCTTCCGCTTTTCCCAGTTTTTGATTGACCAATCGGCCATCAAGACTGGCAACCGCCACATAAGGCCGCTCATCGTCGTAAATCTCCGGCATCTGGGCACATTCCTGCAGTTTTTCAGTGAGTTCACGGCCATTGCGCTCACCCAGAATGCCTGCGGCGTCGGCGCGGCAGCGTTTGCAATGATACATCTGGGGAATATGTTTTGCCGCCTTTTTCTGAATATTTTCCACTACTGATTTAGAGGGTTCTTCCAAATGGGCAAAATTAGCGCCCTTATGGGGATAAAAGGGGATGCAGTTAAGGATGTCCACCTTCAGTCCGGCCATCTTTTCGGCGACCGTTTCAATATGGCCGTCATTAATTCCAGGTATGATGACGGTGTTTACTTTGGTGGTGATATTTCTCTCTTTAAGACGGGTGATCGCCTCGAGTTGCTTTTCCAGCAAAACCCCGAACCCGGGTTTGGGACCTAAAGTTCTCTTGCCGTGACGAACAAAGGAATACAGTTGTGATCCAATTTCAGGATCAATCGCGTTCAAAGTGACCGTGACATGATTGACCCCCATCTCGGCCAGTTCATCGATATACGGGCCGATACCCAAACCGTTGGTAGCCACACAAAGAATCATCCCAGGGTACTGCTTTTGCACCAACCGAAGCGTTTCCATGGTTTCATCGGGATTGGCAAACGGATCACCCGGACCCGTGATCCCAACCACCGAAATATTTTTCACTTTTTCAAGCACATAATTGAGATAAATCATCGCCTGACTCGGTTTCAGGACCGCACTGGTTACCCCGGGCCGACTTTCATTGACACAGTCGTATTTTCGATCGCAGTAATTACATTGAACATTACATCGTGGTGCAACGGGAAGGTGAACGCGTCCGTAGATACCTTTTATCTTGGCATTGAAACATGGGTGGTTGGATAGATCCATTTCTCTCTCCTGGCTGTTAAACTGTAGGAACCACTGTAATGTGCAATAAAAAGGCCTGTGAATCAGAACTATGAAAATAATAATTAAAGCCTTTGAAAATACAGGAAAAAAAATATGCGATACCGTGATGACCTTGAAAGAATAGGCACACTTTAAATTTATCTACAATCTTGTAAGCAGACTACCAACAATTTTGTAGATTTATTAATAAACGTACAATGAGATCCCTGTTAACCTCCTCGTGGAAACCTAAAAGAAAACAGGAACGTTCCGCCCTTATCCCGCTTCCCCTGCATCCTTATGACAGGTCTGCAGTAGTGCCGCGAGCTTGCCGTATTGATGGTTTTCATGAATACTTATCGAAATACCTTTAACGGCAGGGGTTTCTGAATTTGAACAATGCCCCAAATTCTCAAGTGGCCGAAACGATGATCAAGGCCTAAAAAAACATGCCCCTTCATTTTTTATCTTAGGCAGATTATTCAATTTCACTAATTTTTAGCACAAAACAGATCCTGCTGCAAAATAAAGACAGGGATTGTAAATCCAGGACTGATTAAATGAAAATCCCCTTAAAACAGACCGGTTAAAAAAGCTTGACACCAACAGCGCGCTTGATTAGGTATGTAGCCAATACCTGATGCATAATACAAGGAAACACTCAGCAACTACTTTATTTATAATTACATTTTTCAGCCGCGTCTTTTTCAGACCGTCTGCAGGGGGAGCCTTGACCTAACGCTTTCAAAAAATAACAAAGGACCTTAAACCATGGGCAAACCGGAAAGCCCATGGTTTTTTTTTCCAAAAGCTCAGGACCGCAAATTTTGCTCAATTTATTTCATCCGCGGTCCATAACAACCACCATTTAATAAAGGGAGAGTTACCATGAAACAAAACCACCTTGTACTTGCAATGCTTGCCACTATCCTGTCTATACTTCTGGTATCAGGGGCCGTGGCGGCGGATGTTTACAAAATCGGCGGCATTTTCTCGGTCACGGGAAGGGCCTCGTTTCTGGGAGATCCTGAAAAAAAAACCATGGAGATGATGGTTGAGCAGATCAATGCGGCCGGCGGCATTGACGGACATATGCTTGAAGCGGTGATCTATGATTCCGAAGGTGATCCTGCCAAAGCCGTATCCGCCGTAAACAAGCTGCTCCACAAGGACAAAGTCATTGCCATTATCGGTCCCTCCACCACACCCACCACTCTTGCCATTGTTAATTTCACCAAACGGGCAAAAGTGCCTTTGATCAGCTGTGCTGCCGGCATCAAGATCACCAGCCCGGTGGATCCCTGGGTATTCAAAACCGCCCAGAGCGATTTACTTGCCGTGGCAGCCGTGTATCAGCAGATGAAAACCGCTGGCATAAAAAAGATCGGCATTCTGACGGTGTCCAACGCCTATGGTGAAAGCGGCAAAATACAGCTGTTGAGCCAGGCAGAACAATTCGGCATCCAGGTGATCTTGGATGAAAGTTTTGGCGACAAAGATACCGACACCACAGCCCAACTTGCCAAAATCAAGGCAGCCGGCCCGGATGCCATTGTGTGCTGGGGCACCAATCCCGGTCCGGCTGTGGTGGCAAAAAATGCAAAGCAGCTTAAAATCGACATTCCGCTCTACCAGAGCCACGGGGTGGGGTCGCCCAAGTTCATTGAACTGGCCGGGGATGCAGCCAACGGCAATATCCTCCCCACGGGCAAGATTCTTGTGACGAGCCTTCTGGATGATACAGACCCCCAGAAAAAAGTACTTGAAGATTATCAAAAAGCTTATCAAAATAAGTTTTCCGGAAACGTATCAGGATTCGGCGGGTATGCCTATGATGCTGTAAACCTTCTGGCCGGTGCATTAAAAGGCAGCAGCGGAGACAAGGAAAAAATCCGGGACAACCTGGAAGCCACCAAAGGTTACGTGGGTGCCACAGGAGAATTCAACTTCACCGCCCAGGACCATAATGGTCTCTCCCCGGCCGCCTTTGTCATGGTGGAGATCCAAAACGGCACCTGGACCCTGTTAAAATAACAAGAGGACTTTATCTAAAAAATATGCAGGAAATTATCCAGTATCTGTTTTCAGGTATTACCACCGGCGCTGTGTATGCCGTGATCGCCGTGGGGCTGTCCATGCTGTACAGCTCCACGGAGCTGATCAACTTTGCCCACGGCGAATTTGTCATGATCGGCGCCCTGGTCATGGTGACGCTGTGGGTGCGTTTGGGGCTTCCGCTGCCCCTGGCCGTGACAGGCACTGTGGCAGCCGGGTGTGTCTTAGGGCTGGTGTTTGAACGTCTTGCCATCCGTACAGCCAGAAATCCTGAGCCGATTACCCTGATCATTATTACAGTGGGAGCAGGCATTTTCCTGAAAGGTGTTGCCATGATTGCCTGGGGAAAGGACCCCTTCAGCATGCCCTCCTTTTCCAGCCATGAATCCATTGAAATTTTTGGCGCGGCCCTTCTGCCCCAGAGCATCTGGATCGTTACAGCGGCCCTGGTTCTGGCAGGCGGCATTCATCTTTTCCTGAAACAGACGCTCACCGGCAAGGCCATGGTGGCCTGTGCCGTCAACAAAAAGGCGGCCTGGCTGTCGGGTATCCCGTCGGAAAAGATGGGGATTCTGTCCTTTTGCATTAGCACAAGCTGCGGGGCGGTGGCAGGGATCTTCATCGCCCCCATTACCATGAGTTCCTATGACATGGGCACCATCCTCGGGCTTAAAGGATTCTGCGCCGCCATGATCGGGGGGCTTGGCAGCCTGTGGGGGGCTTTTGCCGGAGGACTGCTTTTGGGCATTCTGGAATCCCTGGGCGCGGGCCTTATATCTTCAGGTTTGAAGGATGCCATAGCCTTTGTACTCCTGCTTCTGATTCTTTACATCCGGCCGGGCGGACTGTTTGCGGCCAAAGAGGCCAAGCGGTTTTAGATGATGAGGGATAAGACGGATAATATGACGGATAAAAATAAATATATCTGGATTGAATATATTGGCTTTCTCTGTGCGGTGTCGGCATTCGGACTTGTCACGGAAAACACCTATTATCTTCAGCTCATGACCTTTATCGGGATCAACACCCTTCTGGGATTAGGCCTTAACATGCTCATGGGGTACACCGGCCAGGTCTCTTTAGGCCATGCCGCCTTTTACGGCATCGGGGCCTACACCACGGCCATCCTCTCCGGCACATACGCCATAAATCCCTGGCTGGCCCTTGTGTGCGCCGTGGCTGCCGCTGTGCTCATTGCTTTTATTGTGGGCCTGCCCACCCTGCGACTTTCCGGCTATTACCTTGCCATGGGCACACTCGGGTTTGGCATGATTGTCAACATCGTGATCCGGGAATGGGCCGGCGTGACCGGCGGGGCATCGGGATTTGTGGGGATACCCATGCTGGAGGCAGGCTCCCTGGTCTTCATGTCCGGGGCCAGTTACTATTTCCTTGTGTGGGGTATTGTGTTTACCGCCATAATCATTTGCCGCAGGCTTCTCGCCTCCCGCACGGGCCGGGCGCTTCGGGCCATCCATGACGGAGAAAAAGCGGCCCTTGCCATAGGCATCAACACCCATGTTCTCAAACTTGAGATATTTATGTTTTCAGCCGCTCTGGGCGCGGTTGCAGGGTTCCTGTATGCCCATTTTGTCCTTTTTATCAGTCCTGAGTCATTCGGGTTCATGGTCTCCATAAAAATGGTCACCATGGTGGTGATCGGCGGTATGGCAAGCGTATGGGGGGCGCTGCTCGGTGCAGCTGTGTTAACCCTTCTGCCCGAAGTCCTCCACGGGTTTGCCGAATATGAAATGATCATTTTCGGAACTGTTTTAATGGTTGTCATGATATTCATGCCCCAGGGGCTGACCCGGGGGATCATGGATATGATCCGGACAGCCCGGAGGGCCAGGACATGATACTGTCACAGCCAACGCCAGGGAGCAGGAACCAACACATACTTGAAGTGCAGGATCTGACCAAGATGTTCGGCGGAGTCAAGGCCCAGGACCACATCACTTTCTCCATTGAAGAAGGTATTGTATGCGGGCTGATCGGCCCCAATGGGGCGGGCAAAACCACACTGTTCAACCTGATCACCGGCATTTACCGGCCCGATACCGGCAAGGTGGTCTTCAATGGAAAAGATATCAGAAAAACACCTGTTCACAGACTGGTGAAAGCAGGAGTTGCCAGGACCTTCCAGCATGTGGAACTCTTTTCATCCATGACCTTGCTGGAAAACATCATGGTGGGCATGCATGTGCGCACCAAAGCAGGCTTCTGGGCCGCTGTCACCCGGATGCCGGCTATGAAAAAAGAAGAGAGGCAGTCACGCCGGCGGGCGGAAGAGTTGCTTGAATTCACAGGTCTTTCTGCCGATGCCCATAAAATGGCAGGAGATCTGCCCGCAGGCCGGCAGAAAACCGCACAGATTGCCCGGGCACTGGCGTCCAATCCCCTGCTGCTGCTCCTTGACGAGCCGGCTGCCGGGTTAAACCCGGTTGAAACCCACGCCCTTGGCAAACTGATCCGGAAAATCAAACAATCCGGAATCACCATGATGCTGGTGGAACATGACATGAGCCTGGTTATGGGGATGTCTGACAAGGTGGTTGTTCTGGACCAGGGAAAGAAACTGGCCCAAGGCACACCCCGGCAGATCCAGAGCAATGAGGCAGTGATGTCAGCCTACCTGGGAAACGGATAGAACACTCTTATCATGCTGAAAATTAAAAACCTGAGATGCTGTTACGGAAATATTGCCGTGGTGCACACCGTGAGTCTTTCGGTGAGACAGGGAGAGCTGATCTCCATCATCGGGGCAAACGGGGCAGGCAAAAGCACCCTTTTAGGCGCGGTGTGCGGCCTGTTAAAAAACTGGTCCGGGGAGATTGAGTTCAAAGGCCGCTCCCTTAAGGGGATGTCTGCCCCGGCCATTGTCAGCCAGGGCATCAGTATGGTGCCCGAAGGCCGGCAGATATTTTCACCCCTGAGCGTTATGGACAACCTGAAAATGGGTGCATATACCCGGTTCCGGAAAGACGAAAAAAGCCGGGTGGCCCAAGATCTTGATAGGGTGGTTCAGATGTTTCCCATATTAGGGGAACGCTCGGATCAGCTTGCAGGCACCCTGTCCGGAGGCGAGCAGCAGATGCTGGCCATTGGCAGGGCCTTGATGGCACGCCCTGCCCTGCTGGTGCTGGATGAACCCTCCATGGGTCTTGCTCCCAAAATTGTGGGGATGATTTTTGAAACCATCCAGACCCTTCGGAACAATGGGGTGACCATTCTTTTAGTGGAACAGAATGCCAGGGCAGCCCTGAAAATTACTGACCGGGGGTATGTATTGGAAACGGGAAAAATGGTGCTCCAGGGCAGCGCCGACGAACTTTTAGTGGATGATGATGTCAAGCGGGCCTACCTGGGCAAGGATTACGGCGACTTTTTGGACGGAAGGAATCAATAATGTCCGAACGTAAAACAATGACGGCTGGTATGGATAACACCGATAAAGAACAGCTGCAGCTTGAGCGGCTGCAGACCACATTGAACCGGGCCTGCCGGAATGTACCCTTTCACAGCAACCGCCTTTCGAAAAACAATCTGTCCGATATCACAGCCATTGAAGATCTTGCAGCGCTTCCCTTCATGGACCGCAGCCACCTGGCCACCCATTACCCCTATGGTTTGTTTGCCGTACCCTTGCGCGATATTGTGCGCATTCACACAGCCCCGGGCACAGGGGTCAATCCCTCCATCAGCGGATACACCAAAACCGATCTTGTGATCTGGCAAAAACTTGTGGCCAAAAGTTACTTCGCAGCCGGGGTGACAGATGCGGATATTATCCTGATCCACCTGCCCGCAGGGCTTGCCAACTGGGCAAGGGACTACAAGGACGGCGGCGAAGCCATCGGGGCCGGGGTGATTCCCAACTCGCCGCTGTCCGTTGCCAAAACCCTGATGGTGGTGCGGGATTACAAGGTCACCACCCTTGTGACCACGCCTGCCTTTGCAAAGCATTTCATGGACTATCTGTTTGGCAAGGCATACAACCCCAACGCATTGAACCTGAAACATATCATTCTTGTGGGGGAACCCGTTGACGGCAAAACCATTTCCGAGCTTCGGGACAGACTGTATGTGGATGTATGGCTCAACTACGGGCTCAGCGAGATCCCCGGCCCGGCCATTGCCCATGAATGCCGGTATCATGAGGGGCTGCATATCAATGACGACCACATTCTGCCTGAAATTATAAATCCGTCCACAGGCAGACCGGTCCCCTCTGGAGAAACCGGAGAGCTTGTTTTAACAACGCTTTCAGCAAGGGCATTCCCGCTGATCCGTTTCCGCACCGGAGACATGGCCCGGATTATCAGTGCCCCCTGTCCCTGCGGATCCGATTTTACCCGGATTCAGTGGATGGCGGAGCGTGCTGACAATTATATGATCATTTCAGGCATCAAGATATCCGAACCCCAGATCAGGGAGAGCCTTAAAAAGACATTGGGCATGTCATCCCTTGACTGTACCATGAAACGGGTGTGCCAGGCAGGCACAGAAATGCTTATGATTTGTATCGTCATGGACGATCATCTGTTTTCAGATGAAATAAAGGGGCTTGAACAGCTGGTTTCCCGGGCCGAAGACAATTTAAGTGAACAATGCGGTATCAAGGTTAAAATACGCCTGGTCCAGCAGCAACGGATGCAGGAACAGGAATGAACGGGACGTCAGCAGTCATCCCCGGTTCCCAGGACAAGAATTTTTTTATCCTTGGGGCTGTCAATGACAAATGAGGACTGGATACTCTGGATGCCCTGGATCCGGGTCAGTTTCCGGTTCATGAATTCAGCGTAGGCCTTGATGTCCTTTGCAATGACCTTGAGAATAAAATCATGGGCACCGGCAATCTGGTAGCACTCCACAACCTCTTCAAGCTCTGAAAACTTTTCCTTGATCAAAGGCACCGAGGACAGCTTGCTCAAGCTCAGCGTAATGCTGACAATGGCCATGATGGAAAACCCGACTTTTTCCGGATCCACCACAGCCGTGAAATGGGAGATCACTCCTGCTGTTTCAAGGCGTTTGACCCGTTCCAGCGTAGCAGGTGCTGAAATTCCCACCATCCGGGACAGCTTGGCATTGGTAATTTTGGCGTTTTCCTGGAGAATGTTCAGTATTTTTTTATCAATCCGGTCCAATTCTTACCAACCCGGTCCCCGGTCCCAATGGTGTTCCGATCTCAATTGCGTTTTCTGATGCATCAAAATTCAAGACTTCAGGTAGTCTGAAAGAACGTCTTCCAACTTGTCCAGGGCTCCGGCATAAAAATGATCTGTATTGGAAAGAACCTCCACCCGGGGGGTAATTTCCCATTTAGATAAAAGAACGTTCACCAAAGAAACTGGAGAAAAATCATCATGTTCACCAGTGATAATCAGTCCTGTATTGGGCAACTGTCCCACCTGGTCAAAACTTAAAAATGCTGCCGGCGGCGATACCATAATATGATCACAGACATCAACACCGGCACTGACCACATGGGCATTTACCCATGAACCAAAGGAGTATCCGGCAAGGAAAAGCTGATGATACCCCTGGTCCGATAAAAAATCTAAAACGCGTCTGACATCATCCTGCTCCCCCCGGCCATTGTCAAATTCTCCGGAACTGCCCCCGGTACCTCTGAAATTAAAACGCAAGGTAGCAATCCCGGCAGATTGAAAGCAAGCAGCCATCCGGCATATCACAGGCACATCCATGTTTCCGCCATACATAGGGTGGGGATGAGCCAGCACCACGGCTTTCCCTTTCTCCTGGCGGTTTAAATACCCCTCAAGGCAGATATTGCCGGAGCCGGTTATGGTAATGAATTCTTCCATTATTTCTTATTTTTCAGGGCAGCCCTGATAAATGCCTTGAACAGAGGATGGGGTGCCATGGGTTTGGACTTGAATTCCGGATGAAACTGGCAGCCCAGAAACCACGGGTGATCTTTAAGTTCCACGATTTCTACCAGGTCATGGTCCGGAGATGTTCCTGAAATGACAAGTCCGGCTTCCACCAGTTTATCCTTGTATTCATTGTTGAACTCAAAACGGTGGCGATGCCGTTCGGAAATATTTTCAGTCTTGTAGGCATTCATGGCAAAAGTGTTTTCAACCAGAAGACAAGGATAGGCACCTAACCGCATGGTGCCGCCTTTATCCGAGGATTCATCCCGTTTTTCCACCTTGCCGGTCTGCTCATCCACCCACGCTTTCATCAGGTAGATCACCGGATAGGGCGTGTCAATATCAAATTCCTCGCTGTTGGCATCTTCCAGGCCGGCAAGGTTGCGTGCAATCTCGATCACGGCCATCTGCATGCCCAGGCAGATGCCGAAATAGGGTACTTTATTTTCACGGGCATAGCCTGCGGCCAGAATCTTTCCTTCAATCCCCCGGCTCCCGAACCCGCCCGGGACCAGGATACCATCGACCTTGGACAACACCTCTGCGACATTCTCTTTTGTCAGGGTGCTGGAATCCACAAATTGCAGATTTACCTTGGCATCATTGGAGATACCGCCGTGGGTCAGTGCCTCGTTCAAACTTTTATAGCTCTCGGTCAAGTCCACATATTTGCCCACAATGGCGATAGTGGCATTATACCTTGGATTTTTCAGGCGCTCCACCATCTCCCGCCAGCCTTCAATGCGCGGGGCCCGGGCCCATATGTTCAGTTTTTTAAGAATCATATCCCCCAGGCCTTCTTCGTTGTAGACAATGGGCACATCATAGATGCAGTCCACATCCTTGGCGGTGAATACGGCATCAGGGCCGACATTGCAGAACAGGGAAATTTTGTTTTTAATGTCCTGGGTCAAAAGGCTCTCCGTACGGCACAAAAGGATATCCGGCTGGATACCGATGCTGCGAAGTTCCTTGACACTGTGCTGGGTGGGTTTGGTTTTTACCTCACAGGCGGTTTTAATATAGGGCACCAGGGTCAGATGAATGTAAATCACGTTGGAAGGGCCGGCATCGGCCTTGAACTGGCGGATGGCCTCAAGAAAGGGAAGAGATTCAATATCTCCGATGGTGCCGCCGATTTCAACAATCACCACATCGGCATCATTGGAAACCAGACAGATGGCCCGTTTAATCTCATCCGTAATATGGGGAATCACCTGAACAGTGCCGCCAAGGTATTCGCCCCGGCGCTCCTTGGTGATCACCTGATGATAGATCTTTCCTGTGGTGAAATTGTTGTTCTTGCCAAGTTTGGCATTGGTAAACCGTTCATAATGCCCCAGGTCAAGATCGGTTTCCGCGCCGTCATCGGTGACAAACACTTCACCGTGCTGGAAGGGGTTCATGGTTCCGGGGTCGACATTTATGTAAGGATCCAGTTTCTGAATGGTCACGGTCAGCCCGCGGCTTTCCAGAAGCATGCCGATGGCCGCCGATGCCAGTCCCTTACCCAATGATGATAACACTCCGCCTGTTACAAAAATATATTTAGTTATCTCAGCCATCCAGCTCTCACTTCCACGCTTTTTTAATCATAAATTTAAATAAACAGATCTTCCGGAAAGACGGCACAGTCAGCCAGTTCCTCTTCTATGCGAATCAGTTGATTGTATTTAGCCACACGGTCACTTCTGGACATGGATCCGGTCTTTATCTGTCCGGAATTCACGCCCACAGAAAGGTCGGCAATAAAGCTGTCTTCGGTTTCACCGGACCTGTGGGACACCACGGTGGTGTACCCCGAATCCTTGGCCATCTGGATGGTGTCAAGGGTTTCGGTCACGGTGCCGATCTGGTTAAGCTTGATCAGAATGGAGTTGCCCACACCCCTGGCAATGCCCTGTTTAAAAATATCCGGATTTGTAACAAATATATCATCGCCCACAATCTGAATACGGTTGCCCAGACGCTGGGTCATGATTTCCCAGTGATCCCAGTCCCCTTCTGCCAGACCGTCTTCAATGGACACCAAAGGATATTTATCAATCAGGCTTTCATAATAGTCAATGAGTTCAGCAGGGGATAATTCTCTGTTTTCAGAGGCAAATACATATTTTCCGTCTTTGTAGAATTCGCTGGCTGCGGCATCCAGGCCGATGCCGATGTCCTTGCCCGGACGATAGCCGGCAGATTCAATGGCGGCAAGAATGTATTCAATAGCCTCTTCATTGGACTGAAGGTCCGGAGCGAATCCGCCTTCGTCACCTACGCCCGTGGCAAGCCCCTTGCTTTTAAGTATCTTTTTCAGGTTATGAAAGGTTTCCGCGCCCATGCGGATAGCTTCGGATACATTGGCTGCCCCAAAGGGAAGAATCATGAACTCCTGGATATCCAGGTTGTTGGCAGCATGGGCCCCGCCGTTGATAATATTCATCATGGGAACAGGCATGACCCGTGCATTGATGCCGCCGATATGGCGGTACAATGGAATCCCGTTGGCTGCGGCTGCAGCCCTTGCTGCGGCCATGGAGATCCCTAAAATAGCGTTGGCACCCAGCCGTGATTTGTTTTCAGTTCCATCAATGTCAACCATGGTCCGGTCCAGTCCGGCCTGGTCCATGGCATCATAGCCAATGATCTCCGGAGCCAGGACTTCGTTGACATTGGCCACGGCATTCAGCACGCCTTTGCCCATGAAACGGTTTTCAGCGTTGTCTCGAAGCTCAAGAGCCTCCCTTGTACCGGTTGAGGCACCAGAAGGCACCGCAGCCCGGCCCTGTGCGCCGCAGGCCAGGGTCACATCCACTTCAACCGTAGGATTTCCCCTGGAATCAAGAATTTCCCTTGCCCTGACATCAATCAGTTCCGTCATTTTTTTCACCCCTTATTATATATGGATAATTATTTACGTTTGCACCGGATTGTCTGAATTAAGAATCTTCTTTCTAATATCAATTTGCCGGAGCACATTCAAGGTCTTCCTCAATTTAATTTGCCAAGCCTGTGCTAACTTTTTAACACATTTTATCCGGCCCAATGAAAGAAAACCAAAGCACATTCAGTACATGAAGGAAGGTTTCAATGCCTTGACAAAAAAAGGGTAGTCCTATATTACGATTTTTTATTATGTCGGACGTGTCCCGACAGGACATGAATATAAACCAATCTCAAGGAGTGAAGATGAACATTTTATTTTTCGGCCCCAACGGCAGCGGCAAAGGCACCCAGGGAAAAATACTGAAAGACAAATACAACATGGCCCATGTTGAATCCGGAGCGATTTTCCGCGACAACATCAAGGGCGGCACCGAGCTTGGCAAAAAAGCCAAGGAATATATTGACAAAGGAGACCTGGTGCCTGATGAGATCACCATCCCCATGATGATCAACCGTATCAAACAGGATGACTGCAAAAACGGCTGGCTTCTGGATGGTTTTCCAAGAAATAAGGTTCAGTCTGAAAAACTGCATGCCGCACTGAACGAACAGGGCATCAAACTTGACTATGTTATCGAAATGCTGCTGGACCGTGAAGTTGCCAAAAACAGAATTATGGGCAGACGGTTGTGCGAAAATGACAACAACCATCCCAACAATATTTTCATCGACGCCATCAAGCCCAACGGGGATAAATGCCGGGTATGCGGCGGTGCACTGAGCACCCGAGCCGATGACCAGGACGAGGCTGCCATCGACAAACGCCATTCCATTTATTATGACACCACTACCGGCACCCTGGCCTCTTCTTACTACTTCAGAGATCTGCCTGATGCAGATTTCAAATACATCACGCTGAACGGCGAGCAGGCACTGCCCGACGTTACTGCAGAACTGATCTCCAAGCTGTAAAATGATATCCGGCCCGGACGCGCCCTAACACAGCGTCCGGGTTTTTCAACTTCAAACATTTTGACCCATATTCATCTCCCCCCAATTGCCCCGGTATATCAAGCATTTTTGTCTTGCCCCTGATCCACCGTCAAAAAAAATAAAAAACCCCGTTGAACTTGATGAATCAAGCAGATAGAGTGTTTGTGCAACCAAAAACCTATCACCAACGGGGTGAAACAAACTATGATACAAGGCGTGTTA